>JAQBBT010000047.1:0-13688 GCA_032125915.1 Nitrososphaerota archaeon | reverse complement strand
GAAAGGTGGAATTTTTTATTAAACATATACAGAATAAAACTTGGTTTATTAGAAAAAAATAAAATTTTAAAGATATTTTTTTAGTTTTTTGATTTTTCATTTTTCGGTTTTTTTCAAATGGTATAGGTCATTCATTTTGGTAAAGTCGGATACTTTGTTCTCGTGTCTAGTTAATTGCCTGTTTTACCTCTTTTTCCTTTTTTGAAGTTATTTTAATTCATGAAAACAAGAAGGGTGTTTCATTTTTTTAAGTCAATCTGTTTTGTTGAATCCTTAAGAAAATTGTAGATTTTCAGCATCAAAATCATATTCCCAGAAAATAATTTCAATTTTGCCATTTAGAGCATGACAGATAATCATTTTAAAGGCAATCCAAAAAACAACCCATTGCAAATAGAAGACTACATCAAGGCTGGAAAAATAGCCTCAGAAGTAAGAGAAATGGTTAGAGCAAAGGACTGGATTGGAAAATCAGTTTATGAAATTTGTGAGGAAGTAGAAAATGAAATTATCAAACGGGGTGCAAAATGTGCATTCCCGGTAAATGCAAGTATAAACGAGATTGCAGCTCATTATACTGCAGAACCAAATGATCCAATAACAATCACAGATTCGGATCTAGTGAAAATTGACTTGGGAGCCCAAATTAATGGATTCATTGCAGATACGGCAGTTACAGTGTGTTATGATCCACAGTATGATGGCCTAGTGCAAACTGCAGAGGCAGCCTTGGAAAAAGCAATGTCAATGGTCAAAGTGGGTGTCAAGGCCAGTGACATCGGAAGAGCAATTGAAACCACAATCAAACAGATGGGATTCAAACCAATTGCTAATCTCAGTGGACATTCATTAGACAAGTATACAATTCATGCAGGAAAAACAATTCCAAATGTATGGTCAATCGGCGGGTTTACTCTATCTGGAGATTCAGCTTATGCATGTGAACCATTTGTGACAACGTCAGAAGGGGGAGGTTTTGTAAGAAATGGGAAAATAAAAAATATTTTTGCATTAAATTCAAGGAAAAAAACCAAAAACGAGGATGCAGATAAATTGCTCGATTTCATATGGGAGAATTTTAACATGCTACCCTTCGCACTACGATGGATTACAAAGCAATGGGAGGAAAAAGAAGCAAGAATCCTGCTTGACCATTTAATTAAAAAAAAGGCAATACAATCTTATCCCGTATTAGTTGAAATTCACGAACAAAGAGTTGCGCAAGCAGAACACACATTCATTCCAAATGAAACTGGAGTTACAGTAACTACTATTTCTCAATGATTAGTAAAATAGATAATTAATTTTTAGAATTACTTTGACCATTTGTCCAAAGGATCTGTGATGGTATAATCGAAAGTCAGATTATGAAACACTCTTTCTCAATCTTGATAAAATGCCGATAGTATAATAGAATGTGATTATCATCAACACACATTGGGGAAAAGAATAACAATCGTACTAGATGATGATTTAGTAAAAAAGTTACACGAAATACAAGCTAAACTCATTAGAGAAACTACAAAATCAGTAAGCTTTTCAAGTGTTTTAAATAAAATTGTGCGCGAAAATATCAAGAAATAGAAAATAGATTAAAGATTTCTAAAGATACTCAAGTGGATAATTATCAAAAAATTATAATCATAAGAGCGTGTTAATTTTCAGACAAAATTTATGACGGATAATGTAGATAAAATGTAGAGAAGTCATTACCACAAGCCACTATTCAATAGATTCTCCAAAGATTTTCTCTATTTGCATTACTCCTTCACAAGAATTACATTTTGAAGCCTCTGCAAACAAATAATCTCCCTCTTTGAAATTTCTTTTTCTTTCCAAGTTACATGATTTGCATTTTTCCATAGTATATGCAATGATAATTTTTTCTTTTGAGAACATTATTGAGGAACCCCGATTGTATTACCCACACCAATCAACAAAACGGATTGCCCAGGTTTTGTATTCTCATGAATCATTTCATAGACTTGAGACCGTACATTGTCTGCTTGATTGGCGATGTCTTTGGACATCAAAGTTATTGCTTCTTTAATAGATTGTTTAATTACAATTGCAAAAATTGGGATGTTGTTTTTAGTGGCGATATCTTCAATCTGAAACCTTTCAGTTCCAATACCTCCAATTGCAGCTCCAAATCCCTGGGCAGTAATTGCAGAATCCTCGCCCTCCATTTTTAATGCAGCATCCACCATTATGATAATATCGGGTTTATTTTTTGCAACTATAATTTCCACAGCATCCCCAGGCCTGCCAACAGTAGAACCAGGACCCTCTGCTTTTAGCAAAAATAATTTTCGTTCATCATATTTCTTTTCACTAACTACAGTTTGAAATGCTGCTAACTCTTTTTTTGTATCTAACATCATTTTTCCTACCACCATAGGCCCAATTCCATCACCAATAGGCTGTCCCAATTTAAAAGCTGGAATTGCTTTTGTTATGGCTTCGGCCTCCTCCATGATAAAAGGTAAAATCATCTGAAGCGGTAAAATTAAAGGATAGTTATTCTGTTTTTTTGCAGTCAAATACATGTGATTAATTATCTTGTAAATCATATGAAGTGAAGTGGCAATTTCAAGAATGGTTATGATTTTGCTTAATTCTATTTCATCAGTTTCTGGAGATAATGATTTTACATGATTTCTAGAATAATCCTCTCGTGCTCTAACAGTATGCCTTACTTTATCTACGATTCCACTGGGATCCATATCCACAGGCATAATTGTAAAATAATCTAGAAAACGGTCAATTTTTTTTGTGGGATCTTCTGGTAGAGTCATATTTTTCTTAACATATTCAATTAGCTCAGTTCTTGCTTCAGTTCTATATGCATCCAATTTTTTGATGCCTTTTTTTATTTCACCTGAGGTAACTTGTAATTGAATTCTTTGTCCATAGAAAACGAAAAGGATTATCGGGAGAATCCAGATTAGCATCATAAGAGGATTTGAATCGTCACTAAAACCAAACAATTGATCAAGATCTATATTTGTTAAATCCACCATTACCTCTGCGAACTAGGAATCCAAATTAAACCATTCGTATAATTTTGATTAATCATCAAATTGTATTCTTTATTTGAAATTGAAAGCCTAGTGATTGCTTTTATTATGGTAAAAACAGGATGCCAACATGCCAGAAACAAAACCAATTGTTGCAATAGTTAACGTTGTGGCCTCAGCCTCAGTAGATCAAAAAATAGACCTCAATGAAATTACAAAAAAATTTCCAGATGTAGAATATCATCCAGACCAATTTCCAGGATTAGTTTTTAGACTAAGAACCCCAAAAACAGCTACATTGATTTTTACCTCAGGGAAAATGGTATGTACGGGTTCAAAATCCGAAGAGATGGCAAGAAAGGCAGTAAAAACAGTAGTTCAAATGCTTCGAAAAGGAGGAATCAAGATAAAAAAAGACGCCGTAGTTACCATTCAAAATATTGTATCTTCAATCAATCTTGGAGGCAAGGTTCACTTGGAAAAAGCCGCAAGGACTTTACCAAGAAGCATGTACGAACCAGAGCAGTTCCCAGGTTTGATACACAGGATGTTAAACCCAAAAACAGTGATTCTAGTCTTCTCATCTGGAAAACTTGTCTGTACTGGGGCTAAAAATGAACAAGATGTTTACACGTCAGTTAACAATTTACATTCACTTTTAGAAGAAAAGGATCTAATGGTTTACGAATAGATATTAATTTTTTAAAATAATTTTAAATCATTTGATTGGACTTCCTAATGGAACATCCTCATTTACAGTTAACCAAAAGGGTTTATCATCAACATCTGCTGCAAGCAACATAGCATTAGATTCAACACCTGCCATTTTTTTTGGCTCAAGGTTTACAATAACTATCACAACTTTACCTACAAGATCCTCAGGTTGATAATACTGTGCGCCACCAATAATGACATTTCTTTTATCATCTCCCAAATCAATAATTCCTTTAATTATTCGGGATTTACCAGGGATAGGTTCAATTTCTATTATTTTTGCAACACGTAAATCTAATTTTGCAAAATCATCATAAGAGACGTTTGACATAAAATTCACTTAATTCACCTGTTAAAATGAATTTCGAATAGTCACATAAGATCTTTTTTTTGTATTCCGCTAGTTTCAATATCATATCTAAGTGGCGCAGGTAATTCCAGATATTGTTTGTTAGCTAAAAGTAAAATTTGATCATCAGGGACACTCACTTTTTTTAATAATTTTCCTCGTTGGTGAGCATATGCATTTTTCCAAAATTCTGCAGCATCAAAGGTTCCAATTTTTGTCATAGGTTTTCATAGTCCATTTTATTAAAAGGACTGTGACGGAAGAGTGGCATATGCCGTTAGAACCGGAGTTAATGTTCTGGATTTTAGGCATGATGCCCATCACAGTCTACATTTTTACCAAGTGTAATCTAATATATTTACTGCGAAAATAGTAATTGTTAGTCATGGCAGTAATTGAAACTTCAATAGAGATTAATGCCCCGGCTGAAAAAGTTTGGGAAATAATATCAGATATTGATAATGAACCTAAGTTTTGGAAAGGAACCAAAGAAGTTAGGAATATTTCAAAAAAAGAAAACATCGTTATTCGCGAAATCATAATTGCGTTTAGAGACCAAAAATGCCAGCAGGAAGTTACATTTTACCCTAAAGAAAAGATTGTGGCAGTATTTACAAAGGGAATAATCGGCGGAAGTAAGACGATAGAGATAGTACCTCAAGAGAACCAGACTTTACTTGAAGTAAAATGGGACATAAAACTCACAGGCATAATGAGCATGTTTACAGGAATGATAAAAAAACACATCAAAAGTGGTACAGGTTTAGCATTACAAAGCATCAAAGAAGAGATAGAGAGATAATTCATAAAAATGATAATTGATATTTTTAATTATTCACTTACTGCAATTTTAATTGGCGTCAGCGGTGCATGGATTTTTTTAATTAGATCAATGATAAACTCCTTAAAATTAACACCATATCTAGACAAATTTGAAAAAATAAAACATACCAATCCAAAGGTATCAATTATTCTTCCTGCAAGAAATGAAGAAGAGTTTCTTGCTAAATGTTTGGATACTTTAATTGATCAAGATTATCCAAACTATGAAATAATTGTTATCGATGATTCATCAGAGGATTCAACTAGAAGTATTATTTCAGAATATTCAAAACATAATTCTAAAATAATTCCTGTTTTTGCAAGACCCAAACCTGAGGGATGGATGGGGAAAAATTGGGCATGCATGGAAGGTTACAAAAAAGCAACAGGAGAATTATTGTTATTTACAGATGCCGACACAACCCATGCAAGAAATGTCATATCATTAGCAGTATCACATTTACTTTCCTTTAATCTTGATGCATTAACTGCCATTCCAAAAATGGTTTCAATTGATTTTTGGACAAAAATTACGCTACCCATGATATCTACATTTTTGCATACGAGATTCTCAGCCATTAGAGTAAATGATCCTTCAAAGAAAACTGGATATTTTTTTGGTAGTTTTTTCATCATTAAACAAAAAACATACGAGGAAGTAGGAACTCATGAAGGAGTAAAACAGGAAATTATTGAAGATGGAGCACTTGGAAAAAAGGTTAAAGATTCAGGATACAAAATGAAGATGGTTCGAGGAGATCATCTAATTGATGCAATATGGGCACGTGATAAGAGTACCCTTTGGAACGCCCTCAAAAGATTAATGATTCCATTATACCTTCAAAGCCAAGGAATCGCAGTTGGAATATTTTTTGCAGTTTTGTTTTTGCTCTTTATGCCATTTCCAATTTTAGCCTATTCTTCAATTCTTGCTTTTGAAACATTATCAAACTCTATGGTTTTTGTATCATCTTTGATTGCCTCAATACTGATCTATACTGGAGCCATAATCGAAGTCAAGAAGGGGCTGCATCTTAAATTGATTCATGCATTTTTTGGACCTTTAGGGGGCCTAGTAGTAGTTCTGGGATTTTTAAGCGGATTACTCCAGGCAAAAAAAGATGCTTCGATTTCTTGGAGAGGAAGAAACTACTCAATGAAAGACCATACTCAAGATTCAATAAGAATTTAGGAGAAATCTTTTTAGTTGTATACAAGGGAATTAAGATCTCGTGGATAAATCAAGTGTTATTGTAGGAGGAATTGCCGGAGCAGTGATAGTTTTAGTAGTTTTTGCATTCATCATGATCCCACCACCAAATACTATAAGACCTGAAATTGTTGTGACTAATGGACATGATGTCAGCGCAGTGGGCGAAGTTACATCCCCTTATTCAAAAAAATTATCTTTAATTGAAATATTTGAAAATTCAGAAGCAGGTGTAGTAAGAGTCAATGTTCAAAGAACTGCAGAAGACACCATTCCAACTGGTGTGGGTTCTGGTTTTGTTTTTGATAAAAAAGGACACATCATAACTAACGCACATGTTGTAGAGGGTGCAACAAAGGTGGTAGTTACATTTTTGGATGGAAGATCATATAATGCAGAGATAATTGGTGTTGATACTTTTACAGATGTTGCAGTAATCAAAGTTAATGCAGACTTGTCGTTGTTACATCCTTTATCCCTAGGAGATTCTTCAAATCTTCAAGTTGGAGAACCGATTGCAGCTATTGGTAATCCCTTTGGACTGTCAGGTTCAATGACATCAGGAATTGTAAGTCAATTAGGTCGATTGCTCCCATCAGGGGCAGGGTATTCAATTCCAGATGTAATACAAACAGATGCGGCCATAAACCCTGGAAATTCTGGAGGTCCACTACTAAACATGAGAGGGGAGATAGTTGGCATAAACACTGCAATTCAATCTGCAACAGGAGAATTTACAGGGGTAGGATTTGCAGTACCATCACAAACAGTTGCCAAAATTGTTCCAAGTTTAATACAAGATGGAGAATACAAACATCCATGGATTGGAATTTCAGGAAGAGATATTGATCCTGACTTGGCAAAAATTTTAGGCCTAAATGATGCCGTGGGATTTTTAGTAGTTACAGTTATTCCCGATAGCCCAGCATCAAAAGCTGGACTACATGGCTCTGAAAATATCGAAGAGGTAGATGGAATTCCATATACTATTGGAGGAGATATTATACTATCTGTTGACGGAGTGGAAGTCAGAAAAATATCTGACATTTTAATTCATTTGCAAAGAGGGAAATCTGTTGGAGATGAAATGGTGTTAGAAATTCTAAGGGATGGAAGGACAACTAATTTCATCATTGTTTTAGGCGAGAGGCCAAATGGGGAATAAAACAATACAACATTAAATACTTCTAAAAACGCATTTTCCTATTGAACAATCTTGTGTTAAACTCTGAGTGTTTAAACAATGTTCTTGAAAATAAAATAATATCCTATTCGGATGCTCTACAAATTTATCAAGATGCAAAAACTAATCCATCTGAGCTATTCTCAGCAGCACAAAACCTAAGAAAAAAATTCAAAGGACAAAATGTAACATTTTCAAAAAAAGCTTTTTTCAACATAATAAACATGTGCAAAGATACCTGTACTTATTGCACATACAAGTCTGAACCAGGGGAAGAAAAATTATCCTTAATGTCAAAACAAGAAATAAAGCAGATGCTAATTCTTGCCAAAAAATACAGATGTGTTGAGGCATTATTTGTAACAGGAGAACGGCCAGAGCAAAGATATCAAGAAGCAAAGGATTGGCTTAAAAAAAATGGTTTCAAATCAACTGCAGAATATCTAATCCATGCTTCAGAATGGGCCTTAGAAGAAGGTCTTTTTCCTCACACAAATGCAGGAAACCTTACTATGGATGAATTAAGGGAGCTGCAAAAAACAAATGTATCCATGGGATTGATGTTAGAAAACAGCAGTGAGAGACTTTCACAAAAAGGAATGCCACATTATTTGGCTCCAAGTAAAAGACCCAAGGCAAGATTAGAAGTGTTAGAAAATGCTGGAAAATTAAAAATCCCCATGACAACTGGGATACTAGTAGGAATTGGGGAAACATCCAAAGAAGTTATCGATTCTATTTTTGAAATAAAAAAATTACATGAGAAATATGGGAACATACAAGAAATAATTTTACAAAACTTTCAACCTAAACATGATACAAAGATGAGCGATTTTCCATCAGCTGAGGAAAATTATTTCAAAATTATTGTTGCATTATCTAGAATCATCATGCCAAAGATGAACATCCAAATTCCCCCAAATCTTTCACCAAAATCTTATCAAAGTTTTCTTTCAGTTGGAATTAACGATTGGGGAGGAATATCCCCACTCACACCTGATTATGTGAATCCAGAGTTTTCTTGGCCAGAGATAAAAAACATTGATGAAAATTCAAAAAATGCAGGATTTGATTTGAAATGTAGATTTCCAATATATCCGGAATTTTTCTCATTTATTAGCAAAGAGTTAAGAGATAAGATATCATTTATGGAAGATGAAGAAGGGTTGGTAAGGGAGGAATATTGGAGATGAGCGCAAATATTGATTCTTTGTTTAGAAATGCAGATCCCATAGTTTCAGATATCCTAAACAAAGCATTATCAGAAAAAGAGATATCAGCAGAAGAAGGACTAGTTCTTTACAATTCTGATGGAATGGATTTTCATTTGATAGGATTGGCAGCCGATGAACTCAGAAGAAGAAGAGTGGGAAATATTGTGACATATGTGGTTAATAGAAACATCAATTTCACCAATGTCTGTATAAAGCAATGTGGGTTTTGTGCATTTAGTAGAGACTTTAGAGAAGAAGAAGGATACTTTCTTCCCACTGAAGAAATTGTACGCAGGGCAAAAGAGGCACACCAATTAGGAGCAACTGAAGTATGCATTCAAGCAGGCCTCCCTCCAGATATGGAAGGGGACTTGTATGAGAATATTTGTCGAGCAATAAAAAAAGAGATCCCAGACATTCACATTCATGGATTTTCACCAGAAGAAGTTCTTTACGGTGCAACAAGATCAAATACCACAATTGAGGAATACCTTAAGAGGTTAAAGGATGCGGGGGTAAACACACTGCCGGGCACTGCAGCTGAGATTTTAGATCAGAAATTACGGGATAAAATAGCTCCAGGAAGAATTAGTGTAAAGGATTGGATTGACGTTATCAAAACAGCGCATAAAATTGGAATTAATACCACGTCTACTATGATGTTTGGCCATATTGAGACTCCCAAAGACAGAGTAGACCATATTGCAAAGATTAGAGAGATTCAAAAAGAGACAGGTGGATTTACAGAGTTTGTACCTCTTGATTTTATTCATAGCGAAGCCCCAATGTACAAACATCAACTCCATGAAGGAATAAGACAAGGAGCAAGCGGAAAAGATGTTCTGTTGACTCATGCCATCGCAAGAATTATGCTAAACAACTACATTGACAACATCCAGATGTCATGGGTAAAAGAAGGTCAGAAAATGTCACAGCTTTTACTAATGTGGGGTGCCAATGATTTTGGAGGGACTTTAATTAATGAAAGCATTTCAACCTCAGCAGGTTCTGAACACGGACAGTTGTTAAAACCAAAAGAAATCAAACGAACCGTAAGAGAGATTGGAAGAATTCCGGCAGAAAGAAACACCAATTATAAAATCTTGAAAAGATTTGAAAATTCAAATGATTCAGAAGAAAAGCTAGACAAAATTGAAGATATTTCAAAATTTGGATCATATATGGAACTAGTCAAAATAGACAAATACAAATACCAAAATCCAAGGAAAGAATAGTTGTCAGCCTTAGATAAGGCCTTAAATCATTCAAGAAAATTAAGAATTGACGAATGTGAAATTGTATATGTTAAACGAAAGATATCAACTGTTCGAATTACAGATTCTGAAATTTTTGAGTTAAAACAAAATTTGGATGAAAGTTATGGAATTAGAATAATTCATGATAAAAAAATATCTTCAATTCAGACATGTAACGAAAGAGAAATTCAAAAATCAATTGAAGATTCTCTAAAAATAACATCCCATCTAAAACCAAGAAAATTTTGGAAATCCCTTCCACAGGAATTAAAATCAAAAACTAATTTGGAGGGAGTGTATGATAAAAAATTAGACGATATTTCAGGATCAGACATAACTGATATCGCACAAAGCATGATAAATTATACATTAGATCATAAAATTGACAGCATTTCAGGCTCACTCAACATTGTTTCTGAAAATTTTCAAATTGCAAATACCAATGGTCTATCAGCTATGGACAAAGGAACATACATTTCCGGAATTATTAACGCAGATTCACAAATTGGCAAATCAGAAGTTTCTGGAATAGGTCAAGAATGTTGTAGAACATTAGACAAGTTTTCTGCCAAACAAATAGGAAACGATGCAAAAACTATGTGTATAGAGTCAATTAATCCACAAAAATGCGAAAGTGGAGAATACGCAATTATTTTCGAGCCATATTCTGTTGGAGAACTGTTGGCATTTGTTGTTTCTTCAAATTTTAATTTCAAAACATATTCAGAAAAAAAAAGTTGTTTTTCCAACAGTTTTAAAGAAAAAATAACAGTGGATGATTTTAGTTTAATAGACAATCCACATATTACTCAAGGCATTGGATCAAAGCCGTTTGATGATGAAGGAGTAAAAACAGAAATCAACACACTAGTTGATAATGGAGTGTTCACAAACACATACTGCAATCTTTTTGATAGTTTCAAAGAAGGAGTTGAATCTACCGGAAATGCTTCAAGACCTGGATCACCCATGGGAAGAAGTGCTGAATCCATTCCAGTTTCAATGCCTCACAACATGCAGATAAAATCAGGAAGTTCATCTCAAGAAGATATGATAAAGGATACCAAACATGGGTTACTTGTTGGAAGATTATGGTACACTTATGCAGTTAATCCCATCAAAGGAGATTTTTCATGTACTGCTAGAAGCGGAATTAGAATAATTGAAAATGGTAAAATCAAGAGTCCCGGAAAATCAGTAAGAATCATTCATAATTTACCAAGACTGCTGCAGAATATTTCATCTATTGGAAATAATGAAAAAAATGTTCTTCAATGGGCATCACTTCCATCAATTACACCATCAATTAAAGTGGAAAAAATCAAGATAAGTTCAATCTAAAACAATAGATTCACTAAAAATAGTAAATTTTAGGCATAAAAATGGCTCAAACAAGGAAGGTGACCACAAGAAAAGCCACATATGCAATTGCCAAGACAATTCCCATCACTCTGTTTATCACACCCATTTTCAAAGCTACAAGTAATGAAGCACTAAATGCAATCATTATTGCATAATCAACAAAAACATCAGAGGTAATAATTACACTACCTAGTGCAGCACCCACACCCATTATCATCAAAATGTTGTAAATGTTACTTCCAATAATATTACCAACACCAATATCAGTATGCCCCTTACGAATTGCAATAACTGAAGTAATCAGTTCAGGAAGTGAAGTTCCAATTGCAATCACGGTAAGTCCAATTAGTTTTTCAGATAAGCCAAATTCTTTTGCTAAAACTACTGCATTTTCAACTGTAAGATAAGCACCAACACCAAGTAAGACTATACCAAGTACCATCAATCCTGCAGCTTTAAGATAGACACTGTTTTTTGTATCATCTGTGTTTTCATTTCTTTGTTTTTTTGCATCTTTGAAGGTAAAAATTGTAAAAACAACTAGAGATCCTATCAAAAGTAATCCATCATATTCCGAGAGTTCACCATCTAAGGATAATACAACCAACAAAAGAGAAACACCCAACATAATTGAAATTTCTTTTCGCAAAGTTGTCCTACTTATTACAAGTGGAACCATTATAGCTGCAATACCAATAACCATTCCAATATTTGCAATGTTGCTTCCAATAATATTTCCTAAAATGATCCCACCATGGTCACCAGCTGCGGCTATGCTTGCAGCTAATTCAGGAGTAGAAGTACCATAAGCAACTACGGTCATACCTATTATCAAATTACTTACTCGTAATTTTTTGGCAATCACCACACCGCCACTTACCAACCAATTTCCACCAAAACATAACATTGCCAACCCCACTACAGTAAGTGCGGCATTGATGGCAATATCCATACTGAAAGTTCAGATCATGGTTGTTTAAATTGGATGATATACCATAAATTCACAAGTTTACCAAGCAAAATAGATCTTCTAGGCATTAAAATGGTGTAAAAAAACCATTCAGATAGGCAAACAATACACTAGTCGAACATTAATAAAGTAATGTACCGTACTATACGGTATGATGCGAGCAAGATTAACATATGTACCCATCGAGGTAGCAGATCAATTTGAGGATTTTATTATCGAAAGAGACGAGCAAGTATTAGATGCAGTAAAAGCAAGAACAAGAGATTACAGTACATTATCACTTCTAAAATTACTGTATCAACTTAAAGGGAACTCCATGACGTTTTCAGAACTATACTCAAAGTCAAAGATTAGAATGAAAAGATCATTTCTGAATTATTTGCACTTGTGTGTAGATTATAATTTTATTCAAAAGAAACCAGTTGGAGCAAATGTCATTTATTCCATAACAGATAAAGGAAGAGTAATGCTGAATTTGTTTATTCATAAAAGTAATTAGACAGAACAAATCGACGTAAAGAAGTGCAAAAGGAATTTCCAGAAGCAGAAGTATTTGAAATTAAAAAAACAGATCTAAAAAGCCCAATTATATTTGCAGGATTTGTTGGAGCAGGACTTGTAGGGCCACTTGCCATTAACCACATTATAGAAAAATTAGAAATGAAAGAAATTGCAGTAATGAGATCAAAATATCTCCCCCCATCAACTGTTTTCATGAGAGGAAGACTACGCCATCCCTTTAGATTTTATGCAAACAAAGAAGGGACAATTTGTACAATAATTTGTGAAATTACATTAAGAATGGAGGGAATATACGCCATTATTTCATCAATTTTAGACTGGGCAGCTGAAAAAGGATCTAAAGAGATTGTAATTTTAGATGGAGTTGCAAGTAATGAACATGACGATAAAGCATATTGTGCAGCAGAAGAAGATCTGGTGAGATTAATGGCAGATGCAGACATTAACTTAATCCCACAGGGATTTATCACTGGAATTCCAGGCGGAATTTTAAATGAATGTCTAGTACGTGAAATTCAAGGTATTGCCCTTCTTGCGAAAGCAAACAAAACAGATCCAGATCCTGCTGCAGCATCCACTCTGATTGAGGCTATAAATCGATTTTATAGCATGGAAATCGATGTAGAGGATCTACAAAAAGAAAGAGACAGACTACATGAGCAATTTACTGAATTGTCCCAAAAATATGTAGAGCATAGAGAAGAGCTTTCTGGTATGTACATGTGATCCAATCTCAGGGCAAATTCTTTTATTCACAGCAAATACGCATCAAACTATGGCACTGACATACAAAAAAGCTGGTGTAGATATTTCTAATATTAAAAAAAGTCAAGCTGCAATAGGCAAACTAATTGAATCAACACATAAACTTCAAAAGATGGCAAAGATAACACATGGCTTTGGACATTATGCCGGAATAGTAGAAATTCCTGGTGGAAAACTTTTAGCTACTCATGCTGATGGAGTAGGGACTAAAGTAATAATTGCAAATCTAATGAAAAAATACAACACCATTGGAATTGATTGTATTGCAATGAATGTAAATGATATAATATGTATTGGTGCC
>JAQBBT010000046.1:0-6469 GCA_032125915.1 Nitrososphaerota archaeon | reverse complement strand
TCGTTTCTTTTTCATTCCATCAGGTGAAATGTTAGGGGCAACTGATGCCATAGAATGGCAATCCAAACAAAGTTGCAAGTCTAGTTCATGGAGGCTTTTTTGGATAGACCTGTGATATGGCTTGTAATACATATCAATTAGCATACTGGTCAGAGATTCATCAGGTTCTTTCCCGTTGATGTAGATTGGTTTTTGGTAACATGTTGAGCTTTTAATTAGACCGTCAGGATTTTGGGGGGGAAGATCTTGTAAGGATCTATTAAGATCTACAAAAGCCCTTGCAACAGTGGTCATCATTGAACGCTCTACCTTATCTCCCAAATCATAAATTTCAATTACAAAAGGATCAGAGTCATCAAACAGATCTTTTTCAGTAATGCATACATGACTGTCAAGTTCTGTAGGCATCTCTTTTCCACCATGTGGTATAGAAAGTAAAACTGGTAACTTTGTCAATTCAGTCCTTCTGCTGTTCCATCACGTCTAATTTCTGCAACACCTTGGAATCCATCTCCTGATTGTTCTTTGAGAACGGCATGAATTGCACCCAAGTAAAAAGAGAATCTTTCTTTAATGTTAATCTTATAACCCATTTTTTTTAGATGCCTAATTATTTCAGTAGCAGAATCATCTGCCTCAATGCTAATCTTTCCATCAAGTGAGGAATGTATTCTAGGTCTCTCCATTGCCTCGCCAATGGAGTTATCACCATCTATTATTCGAGAGATAAAATGGCTTACTACAGAAAAGATTCTTGCACTTCCTGGACTGCCCAAGACTATCCAAGGTTCATGATTATAGAAGATAATTGAGGGGGAGACTGAGGTCCAGGGAATGGCATTTGGCCTCAAATAGAAGGGATGATTGGGATTTTCAAGCTCAAATGCAGACATGTAATTATTGTAAAGAAATCCTAGGCCATCAGCTGCTGCCTTTGAACCATAAGTTAGTTCTATTGACTGCGTGATTCCTACTGCATTTCCATCCCTATCCATTACTGAAAGATGCGTAGTATCTTCAATGTCAGGTGTTTCCTTTAATGGTAATTCTGGATCTATCGAATCTCTAATAGATTTTGTAAGTGTCCTTGCAAAACTAGGGCTCAAATGAGTCCTTACATCTACTTGGTGATATGTTTGTGGATTAAATTTTCGTTGTGCCCTGTATAGTAGTGCTTTACGAAATGTTTCACAAACAAAGTGATAAGATTGAGGAGAACGTGATCTAAGAAATGATTTTTTCAAATTAGATAACATCATTAAAACCAAAAGCATTGTGTCCCCTGCAGCTGGAGGAGGCATTGTGTAAACCGTAATTCCTCGGTATCTCCTGCTGATAGGTTTTCTCTCAATGGGTACAGGAATTAGCGCGAGATCTTCTTTACGTAAAAATCCATGGTTGATTTTCATATCTTTATCAATTAGAGTTGCAATCATTCCGTGATAAAATGAGCGATAACCATATTTTGAAATATTCTCAAGTGTATGAGCTAAATCATCTTGTACAAAACGATCTCCTTTCTCATAAGGAACCAATCCATCTTTTAGAAAATATTTTGCTCCAGACTTTGACTTTACTCTGAAAAACTTTTCAAGATTTTTTTCTTGTAAATCATGTTGAAGTTTTGTAATTTTGTATCCTCGTTTTGCAATACGTATTGATGGTTTTACTATTGTTTCCCACTTTAATTGACCGTAGGTTTCATTGAGGTATCCTAGCGTTGCAATGGTACTTGGAACAGTCGTTGCTTTGTATCCAATGAACCGATGAGATTTTTTCTCAAAGAAAGTATTGTGTGCCAAAGATGGTGCTCGACTTGAGCCATCTATTGCCACGGTTTTACCATTAATGTGCAAGATGGCAAGGGATTGTCCTCCTATTCCTGATGCCTGAGGCTCACATACACCCAAGGCAAGGGAAGTTGCACATGCTGCATCAACTGCATTTCCACCTTTTTTGAGCATCTCCACTCCTGCTTTTGTTGCTTCAGGAAATGCACTAGATACCATTCCGTGTTTTGCAATTGTGCATTTTTTGTCAGCTGTAGTGTTAAAGGAATTTTCTATTTTTTTAATATTCATTTTACACCCTCATTAGAAAGACGTGAACACTTGTTAATTGTAAGGGCCAAAAGTATTCCCCTATCAATTAAGCTGTCTCGAAAAATATGCTCGTTTGGTGTTCGATAATCATTTCCAATAGGGCCCATAGAACCAATCATGGGTTTGTCTCCTGAAATATCGCAAAGACTAGAGGTTGCAAATCGGTGTTCCGGTTTGATTTTAATTTCTGCAAGTTTTGCCAATTTTTGAATCACATCATAGAATTTCTCAATACTTTCTGTTTTTTCTAGCGGTTCTCTTGTCACTTGTTTTACCACATGAACATCAATATTTGAGTGGATTTTCTTTTTTGCAATCTTTCTAATCTCAGAATCAAATTTTTCCCCTTGATCAATACTAGTATATCTTGACTCTAAAGATAACTTTCCATAATCTGGTGCTCGTCCAAAAGAAGTTTTTGCAGAAAAATCAGATATAGTAATTCTTGCATCAGCAAGACCGTAAGAAATTTTCTTCCAAGCAACTACTTTGCTGCACATATCAGGAATTACTTCCTTGACAGCTTCATCTGCTCGCCTTACATGAACCATATCAATATGGTATCGAGCAGCTCCAGAACAAGATGTTGCAATCCCTCCATTTGGAGTTCCCCACTTTAGATCAACTATGTAATTAGAAATATTAGAAATATCATTAACTAGTTTTTTGCTAAAGCGTCCACCAAGAGAATCATCTGAGATTAGCAATATTCCACACTTTACTTTTTTGAGTTTTCTGGCAAATTTTAGAGATTGTAAAGCAGAAATCATTATTAATAATCCGCCCTTGCTTTCAGCAATTCCAGAACCAAATAGCTTGTTTCCTACATTGTAAAATGGCGTAAAATCCGAATTATCATACCACGTATCAAGATGGCTCAAAAGTAGGATATCATTTGTTTCAGAATCATGATTTTTTAGATAAACTGAATTTCCAACATCAAATTCATGATATATTTGGGCTTGGAAACCTAAATTCTCAAGTCGTTTGATTAGAGTAAGGCCTAATTTGTTGACATTCTCAGTATTGTGGATACTAGAATTTACATTAACTAACTGTTCAAGTAATTTTTCATTAGATTCAAGATGGCTTCTCAGATGACTCCTAATCACAGATCGTAATGGTTGAGATTCTAGAGTCTCAGACGATGCCTCACTTGGATGAAGATACGACTCTCCAAAATATCTCAAAGCAGAAACTTCTAAAATTTTGTTTATCATAGATTCATAGGAATAACCCGCAGTTTTACAAGCATGAACAAAAGAACCAGTAACACCCAAACTTGCCATAGAGTTTAATTCCAGAACATAGACATTACCATCTTTATCCATTCTAAAATCTACACGAGCAAAATCATTTAGTCCTAATTTTTTAAATGATGTAAGACTAATTTTTCTAATTTCATCTTCTTGTTGTTGAGTTAACTTGGCAGGACATATTTTGTCAAGTGGTGTTTCCTGTTTATCAGAAATTGTTTGAATTTTATTTGGATCACCTGCAAGATCAATTTCAACTATTGGTAATACTTCTATGTTACTTCCATTTCCTAAAAGACCCACTGCAAATTCTCGTCCTGGGATAAACTGTTCAACTAAAATATCTTGAGAGAATTTTTCCATTTGTTCTACCACTGCCTCTTTAAGATCAGGCCAATTATCTACAACCTTCATCCCCATTGATGTTGATTCCATCTTTGGTTTTACAATAACAGGAAAAACTAAATCATCAAATGTATCCTCAGGTGAGGAAAAAACCCAAAAACTAGGTGTGGGGAGGTTGTTTTTTTGTAGAACAATCTTTGTCATTACTTTGTCTTGTACTACAGCATGAGCTTCAGGACCAGACCCTACATATGGAATACCAAGCATTTCAAGCATCGCAGGAACATGGGTGTAACGATTTTGTCCCTGAATTCCATATGCCATGTTAAAAACCATGCCAGGTTTATCACCTGCAACGACTCTTGGCATAAAGTCTTTCATTTCATCAATAAAGCTCATTCCTCCTTCAATCACCTTAACTGAATGACCACCTTTTTCTAGAGATTTTGCTACCTTTTCTACTGTTTTTTCATTATAGTATTCTTTGGTCATCATTCCAAAAACATTGATTACATCTTTTTCATCAATGGATTTTTTGTTATACACTATGGCTATGTTCAACACCAAAGTAAATGCTAACTAGTAAAAAAACTCTGTTAGAAAAAGATTATCTGGCAACTACTAGTTTGAGTAAAAACTGTTAACTTTTCTACTATAAGACACAGGTTTCATCAAGGTATCTATCATGGTACAACAAACCAAAGCACAAAGAAGTGCATCTGCAGTAAAGGCAGCAAAAACTAGAAAAAGAAATGCGGCACTAAAGGCCGCAGGGGATGCAAAATCTTCTACAAAAAGAAAGAGAACAACAGCAACCAAAAAAAGAACTGCCAATACTGCACCAAAAAAGCGTAGTGTAAAAAGATCTGCAAAACGTACAATTGCAAAAAGAACTGTTACAAGAAAAATCGCTACTTCATCAAAAGGAAAAAGACGATAAATGCAAATTAATCTCTTTTTGGGAATTTTTTGTAGCTAAATCCTAGAAATAGACTTTAACGACTAATTCTAATTTCCTTTTTTTTCTTTTTTATTCTTCCAAAAAATAATTTCAAAATAAAAGCCACATTCTGCCCTTTTGAATTTTGTAACCTCTGAGGGGTGTTTTCGACATATCATATTTTGTAATTTTTATTAAAATTTTTCCTAAACCTAGATAAGTGCGTAAATTATTACGATTTCGTTGGAATCAGAAGCTGCACATAATGAATATTCTAGTTATGGATTATATGAAATAGAAGAAGAAAAAGTATTATTTTTTGCCTCTGTAGAGATAAGAATCAAAAGAGAATCTGAGAATGTTTTTTTATATCTTCGTAAAGACTCTGAAGGAAATATTACTGAAAAAGTGATTCCAGTTAAAGGTAATAAGATGAAAATTGAAGTTGTCCCTATAAGACCCCTGAATTATCCTGCACGTAGGACCAATTTTGTTTATCTCAAATTTGACCAAGAAGTGTTTCTAAGTAAAAATACTTCAACATCATTTTTAGTTCGTTGTCCAATAGAAATAGGGGTATTTCTCGTACATGATTCTCACAAGGATTCTATGGATTATTTTACATGCGATCCATCTAGTTCTAGATTTGGATTGTATGGAGCTCCAGATACAGGAAAACTCTGTAAATTTTTCAAAGTTCCCATAGTTAAAACAGAACTTGATTCAGAACCTTTTCTTAGTTGTGTTATGAAAATAAATTTTGAAAACTTGTTAGAAAGAGGATATGCAATAACAAAAGCAATTTTCCCAATTACAGACCATTTTTTATACTACAAAGAAGATAAAGCACAATTAGACTCACTTAAGGTAACTCTTCGAAAAAGAATAGGTGTTGAATATGTAGAGACTGCAGAAGTGCCTCTGGAAAATATTCAATGGGAAAAATCACCTTCCTGGGAAAAAGATACAAAAACACCTTCAATGGAGATAGGTTTGGAATAATGTTTGAAGAATTAATTTCTCAGTTCCAGTCTTTTGAAATAGGAGGATTTTCTCTTTTCGGTTTGATCTTAGGCGCCACCATCATGTTAGTGGGATTCATCATAGCCAGAATCGCCAGATCAGTTTTTACCAAATATTATGCACCTGCTTTACCTGAACATACTGCCAAGAATTTTGGGAAGATGATTTATTTTGGAATAATTATTATTTCCTTTTTTGTATTTACCTCTACTACGGGAATAGATTTTTCAGGACTGATTGTAGCAGGAGGAATTCTAGGAATAGTTATCGGATTTGCCACCCAATCTGTTGTGTCAAATTTAATCTCAGGGATTTTCTTGCTAATAGAAAAACCGGCAAAACAAGGCGACTCCATAGAGTTACCAGATAGTAATATTTCTGGAAGTTTTGTAGATGTTGGAACATTTTCAACAAGAGTAAGAAAATTTGACGGAACAATAATGAGAATACCAAACGAGAAATTCTTTACATCAAACATACGAGTTCTTACAGATTCTCCAGTTAGAAGACATGAGGCCACTATAGGAATTGCATACAAGGAGGATATTGATGCAGCAGTTGAAGTTTTAAAGAAGGCCATTTCTTCACGAATGCCACAGGTACTTCACGAACCAGCCCCAGAATTTAGAATAGAGGAATTAGGAGACTCTAGTATCAATATACTCGTACTAGTTTGGTATCCAAAGGAAGATTGGGGAAAAGTTGTCCCCATCTTGCTCAAAATAACAAAGAATGCATTAGATGATGCAGGAATAGAAATCCCGTTCCCTCAAAGAGTTATTTGGAAAGGGGATAAATCCTCC
>JAQBBT010000045.1:0-3698 GCA_032125915.1 Nitrososphaerota archaeon | reverse complement strand
GACATCAAGCCCGTAGAGGCAGGAGTTGCACTTTATTCAGCAATAGAAGATGGAATAAAGTATTCTGAAGAAGAATTAGTAATTGATGTTGAGAAGATTAGAGGTGAGTTTGCCCAAGCACACCAACAGGCAGTTTCATTATCAATTGAGGCAGCATACATAACTCCAGAAAACATTGGTCAAATTCTAAGCAAGGCAGCACAATCTGCACGTTCAGTTTCAATCGAATCTGGATTTATGACAGATGAGACAAAAGAGCAAATTCTACAAAAGGCAGATGCTCAAGCAAAAGCATTGGCAGGTCAAGCAAAAGACTACACTCCGGCTTAATCCAAATTTCCTCTCACTTTTGGTAAATTCCAATTAAATTTCATTGCAGTTAATCTCACTCCAGTTGCAATCACAATACCTACAATTGTTGCAATGTATAGTTCGCCTCCAAAATATAAAATAAAATAAAAAACAAAAATCCCAGTAAAGCTTGCAGTAACATATAGCTCTTTTACAAAAACAATAGGAACTTGATTTACAAAGACATCCCTTAAAATTCCGCCTCCAACTGCAGTTAGTATTCCGGCAAATATTATTATCAAAAAATTCAAGCCAAACAAATTGTAAGCAAAAGTACCACCAATTATTGTAAATATTCCCAATCCAAAAGCATCAAACTTTAAAAATAGATTCCAGTGTTTTTTCAGCCTAGAATACAAAAAGAAGATGCATACACCTGATGCCACTGTAATTATCACATATGTAGGATCAGAGATGGAGTTTGGAAACTGACCCATCACTACATCTCGAATGATTCCACCTGCAACACCAGTAATTGTTGCAAGAAGAATAATTCCAACAAAATCAGATTTATGCTCTATTGCCTTGAAGGCACCAGTTACGGCAAAGGCCATCGTCCCAAATAGATCTAAAACATAAATGAAAGCTTCAGATGGAATTGAAAAATCAACCAATTACAATCAAAGTGCACCTATGGCTAATTAAGATTGATGAAAAAAGTTTAAAATTAAATTTAGAAAACAAGAATTTTTCTAGCCAAATAGTGAGGATAATCCTTCCATGGCTGCATCTTCTGTTTTGCCATCATCTTTTGGTTTTTCTTCTTTCTTTGCTTCACCTGCTGCCTCTGCTGGAGCGGCTGCTGCAACTGCTACTGGGGCGGCTTTGATCGCATCTTCAATATTGATATCAGCCAAGGCTGCTACCATTGCTTTTACTTGGGCATCATTAACTTCAGCGCCAGATGCTTTTACAACTGAGCTGATGTTGACCTCATTTACTTCCTTTTGTAGCTTGTGAAGTAGTAAAGCAGCATAAACATATTCCATTGTATCGAAAATCTCTTTGAGTATAATATAAAACTATGGAGATTCCATATAGGAGGGAATCTAGTTTAGTATTTTGAGACTTCTAGATATAGAATATAGTGTTCTTTTGAGATTTTTATCTACAAGAGAATCTCGCTTTTGACTTAAAACTCGTTTTGCCTGGTCTTTTTCTGGTCCATCAGACAAGGATAAAACATTGTTTACAAGTTCAGGTAATGATTCTCGAATCCATCCATCTAGCATCGCATAAACTTTTGGCGGAATTAGATCACATCTATCTTGGTCCAAATCCAAAACTTCGGCAAAATTTTCATGCTCTACCCTGTACACCATAGCCAAAATAATATTATCAGGTGTTGGGTGTGTTAAAATTTCCACAGAACGTTCTCCTGCCTTACCTTGAGTGACTTTGTTTTTCAGACCAACTGGATTTACAATGACTCCATTAACGCCGACCTTTCGACCCTCAAGGCCAGTAACTACTCCAAAGATAAAATCATAATAATCTCCATTTTTCTTAACAGAGAATACATGTAGTCCTTCTTCTAATTGAGGTTTTTTCCCAAACACGATTAGACTGGAATGAGTAGTGTATTTAATGTATTATTTGAGGACTAAAACAAGAAAAGAGTATTTTGTGTATTTTTCATGATTTCTTTATAGAATGTTAAAATCAAATTTTATAGAAATGTATAACTGCAAACATTATTTGAAGAATTTTTATAAAATATCAACGAGGATATAAGCGGAAAACAAAACGAACTTTGAGCGGATTTCTCCTTGTCGTGTTTCCCTAATTTTTCTGTCTACCGGAGTGGGTATGACAGTTCCTCGTTACCATTAGTACGTCAAATTATTACTTAAGTTTTATTATCTTTGAAAAAATCCAATGTTTTTCATTAGTTTTTCAAAGTCTAAGTTATTTTGACTTTCACTATATGTAGTTGATTTCATTTCCATACAATCTTTTAGTCTGTAAGTAACATAACAAACAAGACGTATTTTGAAAAGACATCTAAGGATTTGACTTATTTCCAGCCTAACTTCTTAATCTAGAAGATAGTTGAAAAAATGGGTGCTTTAATGGTCAATTACACATTAACTTCTGCTGTATTTTGAGTAGCGGACTTGGACTTGAGAGTCTTCAAGAATCTTTTGAGCAATCTTTTCTTGTTCGGTCATTTTTTCCTTCGTTTCATCGGTAATTCTTTCACCAATTGAGATTTCAATTGAGTGACTGTCAGATGTTTGTGATAATAGACTAGTTGCATTAAATACATTCAAAGCCCTTTCTTTCTCGTATTTGAGAACTCCGCTAAATCCAGAGTGATGTCTAGTTAATGGATTTCCTGAATCTTGGAATCGC
This sequence comes from Nitrososphaerota archaeon, assembly GCA_032125915.1. Classification (GTDB taxonomy): domain Archaea; phylum Thermoproteota; class Nitrososphaeria; order Nitrososphaerales; family Nitrosopumilaceae; genus Nitrosomaritimum. Next base: position 992 of record JAQBBT010000045.1, on the reverse strand, counting down.
TCAAATGATTTGTCTATCTGCTTAAAAGAACCAAAATCATTTCTCTCAAATACTCTTCCATCGTCAGTCATCCAGAAATGGCTGTACTTTTCAGTTTGGGTAACTTGTAAGAGTCCTTCTCCTCTTACTGGAGATGGGATCATGACAGTTTGCATTGGATTCATAGAAGATTCTGAAATATCCAATCCTTCATTAAGATATGTTGTTTGGTATCTATTATTGTAATCAATTGCTTTGAGTGCAATCACTTTGTCTTTGAGAGGCTCTAAAAATATCATCGATATGGTTGTGGAATCACACTTTTCTTCTGCATCTAATGATTTGCACTTTATTTTTTCATGGGTTGCAATGATACTGTTTTTGTCAATTACATTTGATTTTTGAATGGCATTAATATTCTCAATTTCTCCATTGTGACTGTACCAAACCTCTACCCCTAATTCGGATAAATGAGCCTCACCAACCTTTGGAATTCCAAAAAGAAATTCTTGTACCTTCAAACCTTTGGGAGCAAATACTGTGGCTTCAAAGGAATTAACTTCTCCAAGATTTATTGATTGTTCTGCAAATGGTGTGTGAAAATTATTTGTAATTGTAAATGTTTGATTGTTGAGAATAAATCCACCATCTACAAGTATTTCACTCGTTTCATGACTTGCACCAAAAGTTGGTTTGGTAAGATATTCACTTCCTCTAAAAATACCTAAATCATCTGTTGTAGTCTTTATTAGATGTTCATAGGATAATTCACCAAAAACCGGAGTATTCAAACCTACACTTCCAGTCAGTAAAATACCAATCAATAAAAAAAATAATGTTCCCGTCATATGAAAAACGAGTTAATATTTGATTTTAATGCATGTCAGTAACATTTGTTTATGACAAACATTACGACTTGCAGTTTTGTGAAGGATTTTAGTTCTCTTTTTAACTTCTCTTAATTGAGAAAATAAATTCAGAGGTTCTAAAATTGAAAAATTTTGATATCACTA
>JAQBBT010000044.1:0-3604 GCA_032125915.1 Nitrososphaerota archaeon | reverse complement strand
AAAGTCAGATGCTTGGAGGGACCATGAAATTGAAAAAATTAATTCTATGCTTGGTGCACTGTATGAAAGATTTGTTTGAATATTATTACTAAAACTTAAGTTCAAAGAAAAAATAATAGATTTAATGAGCGAGGACAAACCCGAAGAGAACAAAGAGTCTGGAAAAAAAGATGAAAAATTCTATGAGCCAAGAAATTGGGATAAAATTATGCGAATAGAAGATGAACCACTGCATGCAGTGAGCACCTACTGCGGAAAGTGCGGTCATATCATCTATGAACATGATAACTTTTGTACAAAGTGTGGTGCAGAAGCTAAAAAAGAAAACACCTAGTACAAGATTTTAATTTCCATCAATTTCACAATCAGATGTTCCTGGAAGACAATACACTTGAAATTTCCACAGGTGAGTTTGGGATGAACCATTACCTGAGACTGAAATAAAAGCTAAAAGTGTTTCAATATCGTTAAAACTTTTTGGAATCTCCCATGAAAAAATAAAATATCCGTCCTTGTTTGTAAGCCCGTCAAACTCTCGGATTATATCCTCACCATAATCTTCAATGGTTAGAGTTACCTTTGCACCCTCTATTGGTGAGTATCCATCAGTAACATGAACATTAATGGTATGTGTAACACCACGTCTTACCATATCCTCACCTGTTATTACAACTTGGAGAGGTGGTGGAGCTTGCTCTGTAAGGACAACTAGTCCCAAGTTTGCTAAATGCTGAACAGAATAAATAATCTCAGAGTCTGAAATTTCATCTTCTGCCCACCACTCAAAAGCAGTTATCAACCAAGAAGGAAAATCAGAAGAAGGTAATTTTGTTTTGGTTAGATGAAAAAAAGAAACAGATTGTATCTCTCCTGCAAATTCGGTTTTAACCATGTAGGTTCCAATTGGGGATTTCCAGTCAACTGGATAGATTGTAGAGTATCGTCCCGTCTCAAGTAATGGGGAGTTTAGAGTTTGAGTTGTACCATCTGGTTTTGTAATCTCTAAAATTACGTGTGCAGTCTTGCCAAATTCACCAATTCTACCTGAAATTTTAACAAAATCAGTCTCACCACTTCCAGGAATAGAATAGATTTGCTGAACAACGTGCGTGTTTTTTATTATTTTTTGGTTGGAAAGATCTACCAGAATTGACATTACTGTTTTTTCAGTAAGACTGTTTTTGAAATGTAGTTGTTTTACTTCATCTTTTATTGAATCAGGAACCACAGTTTCAGAATAGGCAAAAGCAAAAGTAATTGATAGCAAACATGCTATTACGGCAACCGTCCTCATGGTTTAGGATGGCTCTGATTCTACTCTAATTTTTTCTTCTAGTTCATCTAGTTCTAAATTTGTATCTGTAGAATGATTTGTGGATTTATCAGAATCATACTTGCTAATTGTGACTGGAGTGTTTTCAGGATGATCTTTTGTTAATTTGTTAAGATACTTTCTATCAGAAACATACAACATCTTATTTGCCTCAAGGATTTCTTTGATGTGCGTTAGTCTTGGAATATCCCCAAATCCTAATTCTAAGATTCTTTTTGCATCATCAAGCAATGAGGTCATACATTAATCATAAATCAAAGATAATTAAATTAATTTCTCATCTTTATTACAAATTTGGTCAATTTTAGAGTTCTAATCCAAACGCCCCTGCAACGTTTGAGAATTTCATGTAAGATTCCAAATACTGTCTGCCCTTTGGAGTAATAACAAAGGTGTTTCTCCCATCATACTCTATTCTGTTAACTAATCCTGAACCAGTAAGATTTTCTAAAAATTTTGATAGCCTCGAATGTGAAAGATTGGCTTTTGCCAACAACCTTGTGGTCTTTATTCCATCTTCTCCAGATTCTTTGGTTGCAGTAAGAAGATCCCCTACAATCTGCATGCTGGTTCTGTAAACTACCATATCTAATACTACGAGACTTTTGAATAAAAGGAACATGGATGATTTCTCAGTGGGTTTATTTGAAAAAAGATCATATTTTTGAGGATACTCTAGTGATTTCAAAATAAAAAATATTTTTTGTCCATAATGCAAGCCAAAGACATTCTCACATATCTAAAATGACATAGGTATTTTGGAGTCCTCATGTTCTGCAAGATACGACTCGCCACGGTTGGTTTTGTATCCTCCAGCTGAATTGCTAGTATCATAAGCTCTCAAATGTGCCGGATCCACGCCTGTCTGACCTTGATCTTTTGAAAGGGTTTTAGCCAGTTTTTCGGATTTATATCCAACAGATCAGGATTCTTACCCGCCAAAACTTTTCTCTCTTTGCTGAGAATATTTTCCTTTATCGTTTTTGCCAAAGAGAATAATCTCTACAATGTTTGCCCTATCTTCTGCTGTCAACTCCAATCCTCGAGACTCTAGGTAATTAAACAGCTGTTCAGAATGTATCTTCATTATTCATCTCCACAATTTGATTTCAAACAATCAATGATTTATTGTTTAACATATTAAAAAAATTCTTGTGACAAATGTTTTGGTCGAATTGATCTAAAAAATTGCAATATGCAAAACCATAAAAAATTTAATCAGCTAAAAAGCTCAATTTTAGCAATATTCCAGAATATTTGTAAATAAATTTTGTTAATTATTAAAAACATGATAAGATCAATTTACAATATATTTACCAGTTTAAGATGATAATACCTTAGGATTCAGATATAAAGAAGATAACTCTTTGTAAATCATGAGCAAAACAGACAAAAATGTAAAACAACAAATCAGATCTGAACAAATTGCAAAGCAACAAGTCAGAACTGAGCAAGTTGCAAAACCTGAAATTAGATCAGAACCAATCCAAGACTTTTTTGCCATATACAAACAAAATGTTGAGAAATACTTTGAGAATCTGGAGAATTCAATTCCAAAATACTACCAAACATTAAATGAACTACAACAAGAATATGTTCATGCATGGGAAAATATGTTTAAAGCAACTATTTCAGTTCAAAAAGAGTTTGCAGGTAAAACTGGAATGAATATCGAGCAATCTACTGCTGCAGGTAAATTAGTTTCAGATACCACTGAGGCAGCAATCAAAGCGCGAGCAGTTAGAGATGAGATAATCTTAACATCATTGGACACTGCAAAGGAAAACGTCAGAGAATGGAACAAACGATCCCAAGAATTCATTGATTTGAATAGAAAAATTGCACAGTCTTGGATTTCTTCATTTACGGCTAGGCAAAACTAGGCGTGAATTTTCTATTTTTTTAAAAATTCTAGCCAGTTATCTATTTACAACATGATACTTTTCGGCACTTGAATTCCAAACCAATTTTATCTCAGAATCATCGTCAAACTCACTTGCCATTTGTTGCATTTTTCTATGTAAATGGCTTTTAAGATCTTCCAGGGCCTGAGATTTATCCTCTAAAAAAAATTTCCAATTAGAACAATATCGTGTTCCTGATACAACTCATCAGGTGTTTTTTGTGCAAGTATGGCATCTGATTCTGAGACAATTATTCCTCCTAATAGTAAAACCAATAAAATTACTACATATTTCATTAACAAATTAAAGATCAGTTTTCATATTCATAAATGGTTCTAATAATTTCTAACTAGATGGTATAGGTGTC
>JAQBBT010000043.1:0-3881 GCA_032125915.1 Nitrososphaerota archaeon | reverse complement strand
CTAGTTCTTGTTGTTTTAGAAGTTTTTACTTTTGCAGTCTTTGCTTTTGTAGTCTTTGCTTTTGTAGTCTTTGCTTTTGTAGTCTTTGCTTTTGTAGTCTTTGCTTTTGTAGTCTTTGCTTTTGTAGTCTTTGCTTTTGTAGTCTTTGCTTTTGCAGTCTTTGCTGCCATCATGCCAACAGGTTTGAGACCCTCATTTAAACCAAGAATGGATTATTTTTTGGATTCTCTAAATTCTTGTTTAATAGTTTGATTTGATAAAGAGGGAGAATTCACATATGCTTCATAAAATGACCCTCCATCCATCTGGGTTAGAAGATCAATTTCCTGAATTTTTTTTAATTCCTCACCAGATGATTCCATGACTAGTTTATCTAATTTATCTAGGAGTTTTCGATCAGCGGGAGTCATAAGTTATAATTAAAAATTAAGATTTATCGCCCATAGTTGCCATAATAGACAAATTACTAAACTAAACAGACGTTTTTTCTTGGGAAAATATAATAGAAGATTTTATAGAGTTATTGTATGGAGACAAAAAATATCGGGTTACGTGGAATCGAGGTAGCAGATACTAAAGTATCCAATATCGATGGAAAAAAAGGTAAGCTGATTTACCGTGGTTATGATATACTTGATTTAACAAAAAATTCTTCATTTGAGGAGACAGCATATTTACTATTACATGATGCATTACCAACAAAAGAACAGCTAAGGGAATTTAAGACCAAACTAGTAGAAGCAAGAGCCATTCCAAAACAAATGCAGGCCAACATGGGAAATTGGAGAAAAGATGCAGATCCGATGGATATGCTGCAAGCCTTTGTTTCTGCACTGGCAGGGTATTATGACCAGGAGTTTTCTACAAAAGAATCAAGCTATAACAAGGCAATCAACTTAATTGCAAAAACTGCAACTATAATTGCAAGTTGGCATAGAATAAGAAATGACCTTCCAATTGTAGATCCTGACCCATCATTAGATCATGCTGCAAATTTTTTATACATGATGTTTGGGGAAAAACCAGATCCAGATGTTGAAAAAATCTTTGACATTTGTTTAATTTTACATGCTGAACACACATTTAATGCATCTACATTTATCGCACGACAAGTAGCATCCACTAGAGCTCACATGTATTCGGCAGCAAGTGCGGCAATCGGGGCATTAAGTGGGGAATTACATGGTGGAGCAAATTATGAAGTAATGAGAATGCTTTTGGAAATTGGCGATGTTGAAAAAGTGGAGCCATGGATTAAAGAACAAATGAAAAAAGGTGAGCGAATAATGGGAATGGGTCATGCAGTTTACAAAACATACGACCCAAGAGCACAAGTTCTAAAAGAACTATCTAGGAAACTTGCTGAAAAAACTGGCGACCCATGGTTTGCAATTACGGAAAAAGTAGAAACAACTACAATTTCAGAAATGAAGCAACTTAAGGGAAAAGATATTTATCCAAATGTTGACCTTTATAGCGCTTCGCTGTATTACATGCTAAAGATTCCAATGGACCTCAATACTCCAATTTTTGCAATTTCACGAGTCGTTGGATGGTCAGCTCATATCATCGAGGAGAAATTTGCAGAAGCTGCACCAAAAACTGCGTTGTATAGACCAAAGGCAGTATATGTCGGAAAATATTGCGGTCCAGAAGGATGTGAATACAAAAAGTTAGACTTGAGAAAATAAATTTTAGTTTCTTGTCTTCAACCAATCTTTAGCTTTGGAGTTTACATCGTGTTTATACAATACTTCAAAGACCATATCGTAAAATGTAATTCCTTTTTTTTGCGCCTGATTATCTAACCATTTAATTCCATCAGCTAATTCAGGATCATATTCTGAAAATTCTACCAACTCATCAACCATTTTTGAAAAAAACACATGTGATTCAAGCATGATAACACCTCTCAATATAGGATCATAAAGGGCGGATTCAAAATATATAGACAAAAAACCCCTTTTTGGTTGACAATTGGAACACTCTTTTTTCTTTGATGGAAATCCAAGGAGAATTATGTGGGTGATTCAAACAAACGATTCAACCGTAGAACAAAAAAGAGAACATCCAGATATTTACATGAATAAAGTTACGATTCAACAATCAAAATACATTGCAATGCATGTGGGATTATTTTGGGGAATTGGAAGATTCATCATTAACAACGGAGACGGCATAACAATAAAGATCGATGACAAAGCAATGTTTGATAATTTATTAAGAAATGAAATATCCCCTGATGAATTTATTAAAACAAGAGTGCACTTTATTACACAATTAATTGATCAAAGAAAATTAAAAATCAATTATGAACTCATATCTTCAGAGAAAAACTTAGCGTCAAAATCATGTTAGAGCAAAGGGACTTAAGACCAAAAACGTGAATTATTTGGTGACAATCCCAATGCGGTATTACAAATCATAAGATACTAGAATCATAAAAGAAACATTTGTTGAATTTCATTGACAATTGAGAAAATGAATTAAAGCGATCATGAAAAATTTACAATAGTATTGAGAAATTGTTATAATTTCTCTATTAATTCTAGATTAAAAGATACATCAAATGATAATTAAGATGAAAAGAAATGCCCTGATTTTTTCAAAAACAAAGAAATTGAAAAATATGAACGTAAGAAACAAGATTAGATTTATTTAGTATGCAAAAATTTATCGATCCATTATGGCAAGTAAAGCATTAGTCTACATTGGCATAGCAATAGCTGTTATAGCGATGGGTGCGGCAATCGCATATGGAACATTAAACCAGGAAAATTATGTTTCAGAGGGATTAGTTTTAGCACCAGCAGCAGACCAAGGATCAATTACATCTGATACTGGATTAGGATCAGAATTAAACAGAGAACGATGGCATGAAGATCCATTTGGTGACATTGCACAAAAGGTTAGAGACCAAGCTGAAGGCAAAGTGGTAAAGCCTGCAGTCAAAGTGGTAAAACCTGCAGTCGAAGAGACAGAAGCTGAAGTCGAAGAGACAGAAGCTGAAGTCAAAGAGATGGAAGAATCCTCAGGACCACAAACTGTAAGTGTAGATATCCCATCAGGAACGGCAGTTCCAGGATGTGAGACAACAAACGAATGTTGGACACCATCATCTGTTACAATCAATGCAGGTGATTCAGTAGAATGGACAAACTCAGACACTGCAGCACACACAGTAACAGGCGGACTTCCAGCAGACGGTCCATCAGGTGTATTTGATAGCAGTCTAGTCTTAGGTGGAACACAGTATTCATTCACCTTTGAGGAGGCAGGAAGCTATGATTACTTCTGTATGGTACATCCATGGATGGTCGGCAGCGTTCAAGTGAACTAACCAAAATTTTCCTTTTTTTATTATTTTATTTGATTTTTGCGTATAGTTCTATTGTAAGCCACACCAAATCTGTGTGTTTCATCTCTGGCGTGTTGTAGTATTTTCAAAGACGCTTTGTTTTTGGGTATTAAAATAGGATTTTTTTGGTTTGGAACAAAAACTTCTTCATTTTCTTTTGCCAATGAAATACAATGAGTTTTCAGTCCAAGTGATTGCAATGATTTGAGAGCCGCATTTAGTTGTCCCTTCCCACCATCAATTAAAATTAAATCAGGTAGCTGAGAATCTTCTTCAAGTAGTCTGAAATATCTTCTTTTTATGATCTCACCAATCATTGCAAAATCATCTCTGCCTGAAACTGTTTTGATTTTGAATTTTCTATACCCAGATTTGTTTGGAATGCCATCAACAAATCTAGACATAGAACCTACTGCAAAATCTTCACCGTGGTTTGAAATATCAAAGCACTCTATAATTTTGGGAACGATGGATAAGTGAAGTAACTCTTTGAGTTCTACTAAACCAGGATCTCCCCCTTTGG
>JAQBBT010000042.1:0-5289 GCA_032125915.1 Nitrososphaerota archaeon | reverse complement strand
AACAGTTGAGATACCTGAAATTACAAACTCTGAAGAACACGAACTAACAACAGTTGAAACATATGAGGATCTGGCTCTTTCAGAAGCACTTGATGAAGAGTTTAGCGATTCTGCCCCGACAGATGTATAGGGAATCCGTTTCTCTTTTACTATGCTAAATTATTTTTTAATATAATTTAATTAAATTTGGTAAAAATGTATGGTGTGTCTATGGGCTGATCGAATGTCCATATAGTTGGTAGGGTTATTGTTTTGATTACTTTCATATCGTTTTTGTCAATGATTGATTTCCATCCACCTTCTGACATGCTCTCAGACATGGTACCTGGAAAATATTTTTTAGAATAAGTTCCAGCAAATGTCATGCCGATATTTTTTTTAAGATTAGGAATTGCATTTAGTTTTTCAATAATGCTACTGGCTAAAATATCTCCTCCCATCTGAGCTAGACCCCCAATAAAAAATATTGGGTGCTTTAATTTTAGAACTGAATAATCAAATTCTACTGCATCAGCACATTTTGGATTAAAATCAACGTTAGTTGAAAAAGTAATTAATTTTTGTAAATCTACTAGTGATTCATCAACTTCAATTGAATATGTTTCTAAACCTAATATTTTTGCACAATAAGCAATACGCCCATCTCCTGAACCAATATCTAGGACTTCTTTATACTCTAGACTTTTTGCCATTAAGGAAATAATGTATGCAGTAAGTATCCATGTTGGATAAAAGGGCTGATAACTTGCGCCATGACTGATACTGTTTAACCAATATTCGTTAATGTCCCCTTCGTAAACTCTGCAGGGAATTTTGCCAATATTCTGTTCAAATGAATTGTAGTAAATTGGATTCTTTTCGGCAAAACCATGAAGCATCTCCATATGTTTATCCTCTAGAGGAAAAGCATCTGATTTTGAGAGCGGTATGACTTCCTGAATGTGGCTATTCCCCTCATATACGCTTACAAATTCTTTTTTTAGATTAACTAAATTTTTGGCAATATCTTCAATCATTATAAAGTGTATTTTACAGGGGATTGATAAACTCACTGCAAAAAATTTATTTCTTTAATTCTAAAGAGGATTGTTCAATCTATTATTGTATTGATCTACAAATTCTTTTGTACTCATAATTTGACGTAATTCTTCATACATCTTTGCCTGATTTACTACATCTTCTTTGGTTTTTTCATTTTGTTTTGTTGTTATATCTTTAAGTTTTTTCATGGAATTATCTACTGTTTTTTTTAGTTTTGACATTATTAATGGATGTAAATTTCCATCAAATTTCTCATCAATATATTTTTCAATTTTTTGTATTCTAATTAACAAGGATTTATTTTCTTTTATATTTTTTATGCCTTCTAAATTTGATCTTAAAAATCTTGCAAGTGATATTACATTAATTACTTGATAATACCCTTCTATTATTTCTGATATAGATAATTCTTCAGAATTTCTCAAATATTTGTTAATGACATTTTCCAGTTTACTTGATTCAGAGTTAAACAAGTCAACTGTTTCATTAATTGATGGACAGTTATTTGAACTCATAAAATATTTTTTTATATGAATTAGATAAATGTAGATCAAAAAAATTTATAAATTTTCACTTTGTTAATTTCATTTAAAAAATCGTCAAAAGATTTAAAATTTTACTTTTTGAAATTACAATTATTACAAAAATAATACATTTTGGTATGCTCTTTAACTATCAGTTTATCGCGTTTTTTTACAATAGTTTATTTCGTTTCTAAAACTCATGATTTTATTGAAATGACATCAAATTTGACATCATCATGATAAATTCATTGATTATCAAAGAAAAGTGTTAAAATAGGGTTATTGAAGATTCAACTCAGATATGGCAACTAAGAAATCCCATGGTCGTTCCCATGGATTTAAGCACAAATCTAGAAGCGTAATGACAAAAAAGGCCCCTCGAGGCGTGTCTTTCTTACTTAGAGAATACCATGAAGGTGAACAGGCCCTTGTTATCATTGATCCTAGACAACACAAAGGCTTGCCACACAGACGATACCATGGTAAGGTGGGGAATATCATTAATGTGGGCAGACGCGCAATTACACTTAATGTAAAATTAGGCAATAAAACAAAAACCTTAATCACTAGATTAGATCACATCAAACCATTCGGTGTATAATATGGAAGAAGTAAAAAAGAAACAAGGTGTATCTCTTTCAGAAGTTAAAGAAATTTTAGGAAAAGTAGGTCCTGAAGAAATGGATCAAATACAACGTTGGACATATGATTATGTTTCAAAGTTTGCTACAATTGATCCAAAAGATGCAAAAGAAATGAAAAAACAATTAATGAAAGAATGCGAATTAACAGAAGAGGAAGCTGTTGAAATTGTTAACATAAGCCCCACCAGTCTAGCAGAACTACGTTCATTTACATTCGGTTGGAAGAAACTCATCCTAGCTGAAACCCTAGAAAAAATGCTCAAGATTATCAAGGGGCATTCTTAACTTCTGTGGGGGATTTTATTTTGTATAAGGAGCAACACTCGCCTAGAAAGTATGAGGAACATGCATATGTTTTAGATTTTAATCCCCGTGGAAAATCAACAACTGTTAAAGGAAGAGATGGGGTAATCATTACTGCAATAGGGGAAGATAGATTAACAATTTTAGAAATTCTCGGCGTTCCAAATTCTGCTTTTGAAATTGGTGAGAAAATATACATTGGAAAAGAAGGAAGAACTAAGGTTCTTTCTGTATTAGGAAAATTGGACTATGAACATATTTCATCATCAGCTCAAACAGAATTAGAAACAGTAGTTGAAAATATTGTCACTGAAAATGAATCAAGATTTGTAGAGTATCTCAACAAGGCACAACCATTAACTCCGAGAATTCATGCCCTTGAACTAATTCCAGGAATTGGAAAAACATACATGAAAATTATGCTAGAAGAAAGAGATAAAAAAAAATTTGAGAGTTATGCTGACTTGCAAGAAAGAGTTGGATTTAAAGACCCGGTAAAACATATTTCAGAACGAATCATGGATGAAATTACTGGAGAAAGCAGAATGAATCTCTTCGTAAAGAGATGATAAAGAGGAAAAAATTAGGTCAACATTTTCTAAATTCAAAATCTATTGCTGAAAAAATTATCTCTGAGGCCGATATCACTGATAAGGACATAGTCTTTGAACTAGGCACTGGATTGGGGATTTTAACTCCATTGTTATGTGAGAAAGCAAAAAAAGTAATTTCAATAGAGACTGATGAGAATCTTTATCAAGAGGCAAAAAAAAGTTTTTCAAAAATTCATAATCTTACCCTAAAATATGGGGATGGGTTTAAGGCAAAAGACAAATTTACTATTTTTGTATCTAATTTACCATATTCAAAAAGCAAAGATGCCATAGAATGGCTTGCAACAATTCCTTTTTCACACGGGGTGATTATGGTACAAAAAGAATTTGCAGAAAAATTACTTGCAACATCTAAAAAACGAAGAGCTGTAAGCATTGTGGCAAATCATACATTTGAAATTCAAAATATTTTGAAAGTGGGTAAAAAGAATTTTACTCCAAACCCTAAAATTGATTCAGCTGTTTTAAAAATTATTAAAAAGCAATCTATTGAAAAAGATCTAATTGAGATAATAAACAAAATGTTTTCGTACAGAAGAAAAAAAATCTCCAATATTCTAAAACAATTTGGAAAAGAAACATCTTTAGAGAAAAGGCTAGATGATTTATCCGTGGAGGAAATAATAGAACTTGCAAAAGAAATTCATACGTAATGATGAATATGAACCTGCAGAAGACACATTCTTCATGGCAGAGTATGTTGAAAAAGAAAAAGGAAGATCTGCACTAGATGTTGGAAGTGGTTCAGGATATCTAACTAAATTGCTTTCTCAAAATTTTTCTTTTGTAATGGGAACTGATATTAATTTTCCCGTTTTAAAAAATCAAACTTACAAAACAAATAATTTAATTTGCTGTAATGGGGCTGATGCAATAAATTATAAATTTGATTTAATCATCTGCAATCTTCCATATCTTGCCACCGATGAAATTTTAGATATTGCCACTGACGGCGGAGAAGAGGGATTTGAAATTCCTAAAAAAATACTTGATTCAGTTTATGATAAAATAAAATCTCGTGGAAAATTCATCTTTGTTACCTCTTCTCTATCAAATTATCAAAAATTGATAGCTTACGCACAGAAATTAGGCTTGAAATCTCAAATTATTGCAAAAAAGAAACTATTTTTTGAAGAACTAATTTTGGTAGAATCAATAAAAAAATAATTATTTTTTTAATAGTTCGGCAGAACGCTTTGCAATTGCATCTGACATTTCACTTGTTTTAGCATTACCGCCAATATCATACGTTACAAATTTTCCTTCATTAATTACTTCATCTGTAGCTTTGAAAATCGCATCTCTAATTTCAGGCTCACCAAGATATTCTACCATCCATGCCCCAGATAAAATTGCAGCAGTGGGATTTACTTTATCCATTCCTTTGTATTTGGGTGCACTTCCATGTGCCGGCTCAAACATGGCATACTTGTCACCAAGATTTGCAGAATAAACATTTCCAATGGAACCTGTATTACCAGAAGCACATTCAGATATGATATCCATAAACAGATTTGTACTTACTAAAACAGAATTATTGAATCTCTCAGGATTTTTTACTAATTGTTGAGTCATATTATCAATATAATACTCTTCAATCTCTATTCCTGGATTTTCTTGTCCAGCTCTTTCTATTTCACTCCAAAAAATTCCATCAGTTCTTTTTAGAATATTCCTTTTTGTAATTGCTATTACTTTTTTTAATCCGTATTTTTTTGCCCATTCAAACGAAGAATCTGCTATTCTTTTACAACCCTTTCTTGTGGTTTTTCTAATTGCTATGGCAGAATCCTCAGATGTATCAAACTCAATTCCTGCATACAACCCTTCAGTTGCTTCCCTAAAACATACAAAATCAAGCTTTCTATTCGGTGAGAGTCTATCATATGTCTTAATGGGTCTAACATTTGCATATAGCTCAAATTTTTGTCGTGTAGAGACGGCTACACTTCTTGGGGCACTAGGTGATGGTATTGTTGTAGTAGGACCTTTGTAGCAGGCATTACTTTCCTCCATGATTTTTGATGTAGAATCAGGAATGTATGTATCTCCACCATTTTTCTCCCATTGTTCTGAGCCTGCTTCACAGCGAATAAGCTCAATTTGGGTATTGCAAGCTTCTAAAACATGAACCATGGCATCAACTAATTCAGGACCTGTTCC
>JAQBBT010000041.1:0-2998 GCA_032125915.1 Nitrososphaerota archaeon | reverse complement strand
CACTTTTATCGCTGATTTCAGATCTTAATGATTCAATATCAGTAGTTGATTTTACAACCTTTTCTTGGCTCAAGCCGCACATTCACCTTTACCTGTTTTAGTATGATAGCTAGTATCGTTTCCATAATCAGAATAAAAATCAGCATCATCGGTTTTTGTTGGTGGAACCGTAAGTGGTGTCAGAATTTTTTTAATATCATCCAATGATTTTATTTCCGAATCATCTATACCACTTACAACTCTATGAATCCAAGTTTGTAGATTATCATCTGATTTTTTGTTTTGTTTAAACAGTTCAATAATTTTTAAAATAACTGGAATTACCCTTTTTGCAGGAACTCTAATGGAACTAACACCAAGCATTGTTTCACCATCAGACCTTCCTCCTAACTGCATCATATAATTTGGATACATGTCTTTGTCTAATCTAGCTCCTCCTCCAAAAAATCCAATTGTAGCAATCCCATGCTGTCCACAAGAATTTGGGCATCCACTAATCTTAATTGAAGAATCACGTAAATCATCATCTTCATCTAATTTCAACTCTAGAAATTTTCTTTGAATTTCTTTTGCAAGCCTATGTGAATTAGTTAAGGCCAAATTACAAGAAGTTGTTCCTGAACATCCAATGGGGGCAGCCATAGTTAAGGAACCCGATTTTGCAAGTCCTACATTCAATAAGTTAGAGTAAAGATGTGCCAAGTCATCTTCATGAACATATCTCAGAGAAATATTTTGAGTAAATCCACATCTAGCAAGGCCTTCAGATGAAAAGTCTTGAATTATTTCAGATAATGCATGTAATTGATTAGAAGTGATATCTCCTGCCTCCAAGGTGATAAAAACGGAATAGTATTCTGATTGTTTTTGTTTGAAGGTGTTCCCCTTTAACCACCTAGTATATCCATCCGGAGAAGAAGCTGCACCCTCATCAGAAATTCTTATAGGTCTTTTAATTTCGTTTGGAGAATCATCCACATTTAGTTTTGTAACTACCGATTGAGTTGCCCTTACAATCGCTCTTTCTTTGAGTACAAGGTTTTGGAATTTTTCCCATCCCATATCATTGACTAGATAACGCATTCTGTTTCGTGCCAAGTTCTTTCTGTCACCTAACCTATCAAAAATCCTCACTACGGCAATAGAGGTATACAAAAGATCCTCTTCAGGAGTAAACTCTTCTAATTGATGACCAACAAAGGATCTGTTTCCCAATCCACCCCCAAGGAATATCTTGAACCCTTTCGGAGTAGAGCCATCTTGTTGTCTAGTTTGAGGAATTAATCCCACATCAACCATTCTTACCATTCCATGTTTTTCACAACAGGTAAAATTAAACTTGAATTTTCGTGGTAAATTTTGAGCCATCGGGTTTCTCAAAAAGAATCTTGCTGTTGCAAGAGCGTATGGTGTCGAATCAAATTTTTCATCAGGACAAACTCCAGAAAGTGGACTACACATAACATTTCTTACACTATTCCCACAAGCTTCTCTTGATGTGAGACCAACTTCTGCCAAACCCCTAAAAATTTCTGAAACATCTTCAAGAACCACCCAATGTAGCTGGATATTTTCTCTAGTAGAAAAATGTGCACTGCCAATAGAAAATTGTTCGCTTAGTTGAGATAATTTTTCAAGTTGATGAGGATAGACTTCTCCTGCCGGAAATTTTACACGAACCATTGCATAGTCGTCAGCCAATCTTGTTCCATAGGCCCCATGTTGTAATCTAAATCTCCTAAAACTATTAGCATCATATTTTCCCTGACGGTAAAGTTTTACTGCATTTGCAAAATAATCAGCCTCTTGTGATCTTGCCCAATTTATTTTTCCTTTCTTGGATTTAGGCCTAGACTGCTTTAGATTAGATAATGTCAATACACATCAGTGTCATTGATTTCGGTTATAAATTTTTGATATAGGAAATTTTTGTATAGATAATTCCAAAACCATACACAATCCTTCATACCCATAAAAATAATTTGAAACATATGAAAAGTTAGGATATACTAATTTTCTAAAATATGTGCGAAAGTATTAATGTCAACTAAAAAATCAGGTTTATCATGCAAGAGGCGACAGTTGCACAAAAGTCAGAAAAGATATTCACTGACGTTAGAGAAGTTGAAATTACTCGTGCAATTGCCAATGAATTTCATGAAGTTTTGATTGATAGAGCAGAATCAGATGTAATTATTATCGGAGCAGGTCCAGCAGGATTGACTGCCAGTAGAGAGCTTTCAAACATGGGCTTCAAAGTTTTGGTAATTGAACAAAATAACTACCTAGGAGGAGGCTATTGGTTAGGAGGGTACATGATGAACCCAGTTACAGTTAGAGAACCTGCCCAAAAAATTTGGGATGAGTTAGGCATTCCATACAAAAAAGTCATGGAAGGACTATACATTACACCAGGACCTCATGCAGTTTCAAAATTAATTGCAGCAGCATGTGATGCAGGTGTGAAATTTCTCAATCTTACAAAATTTGATGATCTTGTTTTAAAAAATGGAAGAGTTGTAGGAATTGTTGTAAACTGGATGCCAGTATCTGCATTACCACGTAACATTACATGTGTAGATCCAATTGCACTTGAAGCAAAAATAATAATTGATTCATCTGGGCACGATTCAGTTGCAGTAAAACGACTGCTAGATAGAGGATTAGTAGAGTGGAAAGGAATGAATCCAATGAACGTAAATGAAGGAGAAGAACACGTAGTTGAAAAAACTGGAGAAGTTTATCCAGGATTAATCGCAGCTGGAATGTCAGTTACTGAAACTCATGGTTTAGCAAGAATGGGACCTACGTTTGGATCAATGTTGTTTTCAGGAAAAAAAGCAGCACAAATTGCAGCTGAGAAGATCAAAGAGTTAGAAAGATAACTAATCATTAAATAGATATTGTATTGAAAATTTCAAAAATCATACTATCGAATCGCACTAGCTGCTTCTAACAGTCATAAGTGATGAAGAAGCACGTCGGCATCGATTATACT
>JAQBBT010000040.1:0-3448 GCA_032125915.1 Nitrososphaerota archaeon | reverse complement strand
TAACTTCAGGCGGAGTACTAGTTCCTAGTTTCCATCAACAATTTGTTTTTACAATTGACGAATTTCCCCAAGAAGTACTAAGAAAGAGTAGAGATCGATTTACGCAAATAATTGAACTCTTAGAAGAGTACACAAGATAACTCTTAATTAATAATACCGGAATTTTCATGAATTTTGCATGCAATTACTAGAATTTCAAGCAAAGGAATTATTTCGAGAATATGGGATTAATCTTCTTTCATCAATATCATCAACCACTATAGAGGAGGGAAGAATTCACGCAAAAAAGCTTGGATACCCATTTGTAATTAAAATTCAGGTGCCAGTAGGAGGCAGAGGCAAAGCTGGAGGGATTCAGAAATGTCAAAATGATGATGAATTTGAGTTAAAGTATCCCCAAGTTATGGGATTGACCATCAAAGGAGAGAAGGCACGAGCCATTTTGCTCGAACAGATGGCAGATATTAAAAAAGAGCTGTACTTGTCGATATTTTTGAATCGCTCAAAGAGATGCTACACAATTATTGCATCCTCTGAAGGAGGAGTTGAGATAGAGTCGATAAAAAATCAAATCATAAAAGAGATTGGTATGGGAGATGTTTCAGATGAGGTTGCAGCAGAGGTTGCAAAAGAGATGGGACTTGAAGGAAAGACTGCAGATGACCTGATTGACACTTTGAAAAAACTATCAAAATTAACAATTGAGAAAGAGGCAGAGCTAGTGGAGATTAATCCACTTGCAATAATGCAAGATGGTTCTCTTATGGCACTTGATGGTAAATTTGTAACAGATGATAACAGTAACTTTAGACATCCTGAAATGGACAAGTATCAAGAAAAATCAGAAATCGAAGAGAGGGCAGAAAAAAGTGGATTTTCACTAATTGAGCTTGATGGAAATATTGCAGTAGTTGGAAATGGCGCAGGTCTTGTAATGTCAACTTTGGATATGCTATCAGATAACGGTGGAAAGCCCGCATGTTTTCTAGATGTAGGGGGCGGTGCAACTACAGAATCAGTGTATGAAGCACTAACTTTGATTAGCAAGATGAAAAGAGTAAAGGGAATTTTGGTTAATCTTTATGGCGGGATTGTAAAGACTACAGTAGTAGCAGAAGCTTTTCTCAAAGCATATGATGATGGTCTAATTGACTTGCCGGTATTTTCAAGATTAAAGGGAACAGAGTCTGAAAAGGCAAAAGAGATGCTACAAAACTCTAGAACAAAAATTTATGATTCAATTGAGGAGGCAATAAACGCTGCAGTGATGGGGATTAAAAATTGACATATATTTTTGATTTGCTAAAGGGAAAACCCGAGGATTCAGATTACAAGAAAAAAGGCGTGATTGTACAGGGAATTACAGGTGCATATGGCTCATTGCATGCAAGAAACATGATGGCCTATGGAACAAACGTAGTGGCAGGTGTTACACCAGGCAAAGGTGGACAAAAATTTGATGAGAAGATTCCAATTTACAACTCTGCCAAAGAGGCAGTAGATGCAACAGGTGCTAAAATTTCAATAATATATGTTCCAGCAAAATTCTTTTTGGGTGCTGCAAAAGATGCATTAGAGGCTGGAATTAAATTACTTGTTGCAATTCCAGAGCACGTTCCAGTTAGAGACACAATGGAGATTATAGAGATTGCAAAACAAAAAGGCGCCATAATTATCGGGCCAAACACACCTGGAATAATGATTCCAGATTTAATCAAGGTAGGAATAATGCCCCCAATGCCATTTAAGGAAGGAAAGATTGCAGTGCTATCAAAAAGTGGAACCCTACTATATGAGATATCAGATGCGCTAACTAGAGCAGGATTTGGTCAATCAATTACAATTGGAATTGGCGGAGATCCTGTAAATGGAACAAGATTGATTGATGCATTTGATATGGTAAAAGACCTTCCAGATATGGAAGGAATGGTAATAGTTGGAGAGATTGGCGGGGATTCAGAAGAGATACTTGCTCAGAGAATTATCGATATTGGATTTAAAATACCAACAGTGGCATACATTGCAGGACGGGCAGCCCCCAAAGAAAAGAGAATGGGTCATGCAGGTGCAATAGTAATGGGAACATATGGTTCTGCTGAATCCAAAGTTTCAATGTTTAACAAGGCAAACATTCCTGTTGCCAAAAGACCAGCAGAAGTTCCAGTATTGCTTGCAGGAAAGATGGAGAAATCCGATTAAATTATTAGTAAGGAATTAAGGATAAATTCAAATGCCCATTACAGACCCTGAGAAAAAACGAATTGCACAGGGTGCACGTCTAGTTATGAAGATTTGTTTTAACTGTAATGCAAGAAATGACATTAATGCGACTAGATGCAGAAAATGCAGAAATCCATACTTGAGACTAAAGAACAGAAATCTAGTCGTTAAAAAGTAGATAATTAATTTTCAACAATTTGCCATTACAAGTTTTATCTTGTCTGTATGAGGAATCCATTATCCTGAAAATCTAAAGACAAAAAAACACCTTTTATTGTAAAATGATTGGACCGGTCGTCTAGTTTGGTTTGGATGACGCACTCACACTGCGTAAGGAGAAATCCCGCAAAGGTCGTGGGTTCAAATCCCATCCGGTCCACTTTAAATTTTTTTAATTATTTTTGTAAAAAGAAAAATAAAAAATAAGTTAGATGTTGTTGCTAACCGTTAGTTGTTTGTATTTCTGGAAGACAATCCGTCACTTCCTGACCTGAGCCAGTTGTGGCATTAATTGGAAAGTCCCACAAATTAAGAGTGGCATTGCCGTGTCGTGGTTCGAGTGGATCTGTTCCTTTGATAAAGTGACCATTCATCTTACCTTGGTTATCCACCTCAATTACTTTCATACCTGCAGTTGAATTAGTCCAGGTATCATCTCCAGTTGCATTGAAAATGTTCTTTGCTTCTGAGAAATGGCAGATTTGAGGTTTGTCATGTACTCCATCTACGGGTTTGTCAGCCATGGCAGGACTTAGAACGCCAAGTCCTAGGGTGACTGCAAACATTGCTATTGCAGATAATGCAATTTTTTTGTTCATGGACAAACTACAAAATATTCTATAGTTAAAGTCGTGTGTGTCACATCTGTTTCTAACGATTATGACACCATTGTAGCAATACGAAAAATTTTGGACCGGAAAAATGAGACAATACAGGACCACTTCCCATCCGGTCCATTTAATTAAAAATTGATCTAAAATTAATCAAAGAAGTCTATCATCATTTCTTTTTAATGGATTTAAGCCATTGATAATTTCATCACCGTCATTGGCACCACCACTGTCAGTGTCTGCATCTAGTGGGTCTGTTCCATGTGTATTGACTTCTGCACCGTCAGATAATCCATCAGCGTCAGTGTCTGCAACTAGTGGGTCTGTCCCATATGTATTGACTTCTGCACCGTCAGATAATCCATCAGCGTCAGTGTCTGCAACTAGTGGGTCTGTTC
>JAQBBT010000039.1:0-8795 GCA_032125915.1 Nitrososphaerota archaeon | reverse complement strand
TTGAAGAGCTTAAAGAAGAAATTAGATTAGCAGAGGGAGGTTTTGAATTAAATACAAACGAGTCTAATATGATTAAGGAAAAATTTCCAAATTTACCCCAGATAACCCAAATTAAATTATTTAGGACAAACAAAAAACCTGAAGTTCAATATGAATTTGAGAATATAAAAATTAGTGAGAAATCAGATGGAGGATTAAATTCTTGGGAAAATTTTTCCAAACGGATGTTAGAGTTTTTAGATACGATTCCAAATCATCTCAGAATACAAGTTAATACAAAGTTGTTTGAAGACGCACCTCCAAAAAATCAAACTGATTTTGATACAAGTTTGGCTGAATTTAATAACCAATTCCATGTAATCGCCATACAAGACTCAAAAGTAATAGAAGAGTGGGAAAAAATTTACTCTAAACCTGAAAATCAATTTTCCAATTTACTTTCAGGAGGTAGTGAAAAGACTGCTTTAGAGAACTTTATTTCAGATCAATTGCATCCAAGATTCGTATATTTTTCAGACTATAAGAAAATCTATGGAAATATCAACCTGAATGAATACATTAGAGAGGAAAAAGGTGTGAGGCGAGAATCAATAGAATACGTCGAAGAATTTGATAAAGCAGAAAGTGTTAGAAATCTTTTCTATTTAGCAGAATTAGACATTAATGAATTAGAGGAAGTCAAGAATAGCCCATCAAGGTGCATTAAACTTCTTAATGCTGCCAGTAATAGATTAACCAAAAAGCTAAATCCCGCATGGAAAGGAGAACCAATTCATGTGGATTTAAGATACAATCCTGGAAACATCATGAGTGTTGTGATTTCAGATGTCCACAAAGATGGAACTGTCACGAATACTGGTTTGTTAAACAGAAGAGCTGAGGGTTTTAAATGGACTTTTTCTTTTATTGTAAACTTTGCTGCAGAAACTCAACGCGCGGAGCTAAAAGAGGCAATACTACTTTTAGACGAGCCAGCAAGAAATCTTCACCCAACTCAGCAAATGGGAATTTCTGATCTTTTAAGAAATCTAGCAGGATCTAACCAAGTTCTTTATGCAACACATTCACCATTCATGATTTTTGATTATTCTCCTGGGAATTTGTTAGTCGTAGAGTTAGATAAAAGAAAACATCTTAGTCGAATATTTTATGATTATTGGAATGCAGATGATAAAACGCTCACACCAATACTATATGGGTTATCAAGAGGAATAGTGGAATCCATTGTAGATAGAGAAATTGGGAGGAATTCTAGACCTGTTATTATTGTAGAAACAATGTCAGATTCTATGTATTTGAATTCTTTTGACAAGTTTTTGCAAGACCCAAATATTTCAATGAATCCGCTAAACATTGTACCTGCTTTTAATAAAAATGCAGTATTACCACTTGCAATATTCTATAGAAATCATGGATACAACACATTCATTTTAATGGATAATACTGAAGAATCAAAACAAATTTCTTCTCAGCTAACATCAAATGAATTTAATCCAATCCAAACAATATTTTTTGAAAAAGAAGGAAAAACAATAGAATCTATTGAAGATTATGTTGTTCTGGAGGATTATCTTCATGCAGTTAACCAAACATATGAAATTAAACTTAGGCATGAGGGATACTCAAATCTTACCTCAGAAGATATAATTTCCAAGAAGAAGAAAGGGGTGTTGGAGAATTTAAGGGCAATTTGGGAAGAACACAGAGACGATGATTGGAATGAGTTTGATAATGAAGAGATTACACGATATATTTGTGAAAAAATTACATTAGGACAGACTGATTTTCTTTCAGATAAAACAAAAGATCAATTTCGTTCACTCTACCGCTTAATTGCTGAAAGAATTAGACAATATCAAAATGCAGCCATTAAGACTGATTTAGATAAATTTCAAAAGCCTCAAAAAAGAGATTAAAGAAGTTTCCTCATGATAAATACTCAAATTAAAAATTCAAAAGGAAAGAAATATCCTTTAAGGTTTAATTGAGAGATGAGGCAGATGGTATCCATGAATAAATCCTCCATGAGAGGAATTTTCCTTTCGTTCATTTTGATATTTGCGTTATCAGTAATATCAATTCCAATTAATGCATATGCAGCAGATGATGTAATTGTAAAAAGTATATCTTTTGAGAAAAGTACAATCATAGAATTTACTAACGATGGAAAAGAAGAAGTGGACTCGTTTAGAATATGGATGAGTGGGGATTATAATTTTGAATCTTTTAAAACTGAAAACGGATGGCTTGGCGAAAACACACCACAAGGAGTGATTATTTTTACTTCAACTGAATCAGTAAAGCAAGGAGAATCTGTTAAATTTGGAGTTAAAACAAATGAATCAAAACCTGGAATCAATTGGAAGGCTTTAGATAAAAAAGGAGAACAGATAGAAATTGGAAAATCAATTCCAGAAGATTTAGAAGATCAGGTAACGGGATCACCAAATAAAGATAAAGGGATTTTTGAGAGTTCCTATTTCAGAGTAATTCCAGATAAACCAAATGCAGGAGGATCAATACGAGTAACAGGAGATAATTTTGGTTCTTCGCAACAGTTTGAATTTTTCATAAATACCAAGAAATTAGGTTCCTTTGATACGGATAGTAAGGGTCATTTTATGACTACTTTTCAAATTCCAGAAAATCAAAAAGCTGAAAGAGTGGATTTTTTGGTTAAAGACAAGAGCGAGGGAGAGAAAAATATTAGTCTCATATTAGGAAAACAAGGAACCAATATACCCTCAGGAGAAATTGTAAAACTTACAATTAAAGGAATCCCAGACGTCATGTACAGAGGAGACTTTTTGGAGATATCGGGTACCGGACAACCAGGAAGTGCAGTAACGGCTTCTGTTAAAAATCCAGATAATGAAATAATTAACACTAGAACTGCAGAGGTTGGTGCAAAGGGAACTTGGCAGTTATCTGAACCAATAATCGTATCTCTCGATACCCCATTCGGAAAATACAGTGCAGAAATTTCAGATGGACGTGAAAGTATTGTGCGAACATGGACAGTTGAATCTTCCAAAGTAATTGTGATAGTCCCAACAAACATAAGATTTGAACCGGGTGAGACTTTAAAATATAATGGAACTGCTTTGCCAAATCAACCAATAGAAATAATTCTTGAGGATCCGTTAGGTGATGAAAAAATTTCAGATATTTTTGATGTGGATGATACCGGAAAGGTAGAGTTTGAGTATCATACAACTGCCAATGTGGATAAAGAGGGAACATGGACCTTAATTGCAACTCAAGGTAAACATAAAGAATTCATTTATGTAGGATTAGGGCAACTTCCATCAATTCCAATAAATATAGAATTCAATAAACTAAATTACAAAACAACAGAAGATGCAATAATCACATTTACTGGAAAACCATCAGAAGTAATGAGTTTGTTAATTATAGATCCCTCAGATAAACCAAAAGGAGAAGCTATTCCAATTACCTTAAAGGATGATGGAAGAGGAATCTATACTCTGGATCTTAATGGGTATTCTTCAGGAATTTATTCTGCAGTAATAAGTAAAGGAACGGCCAAAAGCACTGAAACCTTTACAGTTGGGCTCCAAACAGGATCAGGTGAAATCACTATTAACACTACCAAACTCAGTTATGAACCAGGAGAGGTAGTTTTAGTTTTGGGCAAAACAAAACCAAATATTCTACTTACATTAACATTGATAGATTCTAAGGATAATGAAGTAAAAGTAAAAGAAACTTTCTCGGATAAAAATGGAAAAATTACAGAAGATGCCTTTAGAATACCTTCTGAAGCAAAACCTGGAACATGGAATATCAATGCCAAAAGCGGTTCAAATTTCTATATGGTGGAAATTGAGGTAACATCCCTCATTACTGAAGGAATGACGATATCAGTGGAAGACGGTGATAAAATCCCAGGTGTAGGAAAAATTATCACTCTTAGAGTATTAGGTGCAGAGCAAATAGTAACTATTGAAATTATCTCAGATGAGGGCAAAATAATTGAAGAATTGTCATTTCCTGCATCAGCCGAAGGAAAGATAATTCAACCATGGATCATACCTCCAGGAACGGAACCTGGGATTTATACATTCAAAGCAAAAGACGCCTTTAATGCTGCTGAAACAATATTTGAATTCAAGTAGCTTCAAACAATTTTATTCCGCTTTCTTTCAAATTGAATCATGAATCTTAAAGACAAAATTTCAGAATATCCAAATTTTCCTAAAAAGGGAATTTTATTTCGTGATTTTAGTCCAATTTTGAAAGATCCTTCTGCATTATCATATATTGCTGATGAATTTACAAAAGTTTTTCATCCCAAAGATTTTGATTTGTTTGCAGGAATAGAATCAAGAGGGTTTTTACTGGCAAGTATTCTTGCGGTTCGATATAACAAAGGAATGATAATGATAAGAAAGGCAGGAAAATTGCCCGGAAAAACATCCAAGTTATCATACAAAATTGAGTACGGTAAAGATACGATTGAAATTCAAAAAGGCGTAATTAAGGAAGGTCAAAGGATCGTTATTTGTGATGATTTGCTTGCCACAGGAGGAACTGCCATGGCATCTGCAAAATTAATTGAGAAGGTAGGTGGAAAAATCACAGGTTTTGCATTTATTATAGAATTAACAGAGTTAGATGGAATGAAAGGAATTAGCAAATACAAGTGTAAATCACTGGTGAAATATTAATGGAGAAAGATGTAGAGATTGGAATTTTTGGCGGTACAGGAATTTATGATTCAGGTTTACTTGAAAATCCACAAGAAATTATAATTGATACACCTTATGGAAAACCATCAGATTCAATAACAGTTGGAAATTTCAATGGAAGAAAAATTGCGTTTTTGCCACGACATGGAAAAAAACATACAATTCCACCACATATGATAAACTATAGGGCAAATATTTGGGCCTTTAAGGAATTAGGAATTTCAAGAGTTATCGCACCATCAGCTGTTGGAAGTTTAAGAGAGAAAATAGAACCAGGTCATTTTGCATTACCAACTCAGTTTATAGATTTCACCAAATCAAGGACAGGTTCGTTTTCTGAGGAGGGAAGGGTAATTCACATCTCAGTTGCAGATCCGTTTTGTCCAGAATTGCAAGAATCAATTAAAAAAGTAATAGATGAGCAGGGCGATAGTATTCATAAAGATTGTATTTATGTATGCATTGAAGGTCCAAGGTTTTCAACTAAAGCAGAATCAAAATTCTACAGAACTATGGATGCAGATATTATTGGAATGACCCTAGTTCCAGAATGTCAGCTCGCAAGGGAGGCTCAAATGTGTTATGCATCAATATCTACTGTAACGGATTATGACGTATGGGCAGAAAAACCAGTTACTGCAAAAGAAGTGTTAGATACGCTTGGAAAAAATGTTGAAAGAACAAAAAAAATTCTGATGGATTTGATTGAAAAGATTCCTACAAGAAGAAGATGTGCTTGTGCCAGAGCCTTAGAAGAGGCAGAATTTTAGTCATCAACAAAAGATTCTCTCTTCAACCCTTCAGGAAGAGTTAGATCACCTTGCAAGAGATTTTTCTGTAAATTTATTATCACATCCTCAACATCGTATCCAAATGATTCCAGTTCTTTTTCAGTGGTTTTTGAAATTTTTGCCCCAATATTTTGCCCTCCAATTCTACCAAAAGCAATGGCAGTGAATCGAAAAGAATGATCATCAATTGTAAAATTCCCAGTAATTTTTGCTGCCATTTGACTTCCATGAATATTTTTGATGCTAACTTTGAGGTTCATTTTGACAATTAAATTTCCACTACCTTGTTTACATGATCATCTATCAAAAAGCTCCAATGATTGTCATTTTCAATTTTGTAATCTTTGACGTTTAATGGAATAATATTTTCATCTAAACATTCATGTTTGATTTCACCATTTTCCTTTAACTTTACTAATTTCCATTTGTATTTTCCCTGTTGGAGTTTACATACAGTTACTGCCCATTTTGCATCAGAGTCTATTTTTGGCATTCCTACCAAATCAGCAAGTTCTTCAATTCCTAGTTGTTTTTCCTCACAAAATTTCTTTTTGCAGATAGCACATCTCCAAACATCAACTGAGCCAATAGTCTTCTCCTCAATGTTGATGTTCACTACTCCAAAGTATACGGGCTGATGCTTACAAGAATCTGAATCGACACTCAATGTTGTTCACCAATCTCTAGCATTATTTAGTTCTTGCATCCTCATAGGGTTTCTCAAGTATTACACCTATACTATCAACTATTTTGTTCCGCTTAAATTCAATGTTTTCTCTTTCACATAATCTTCGGTACATATTGACAGCGGTAAATCTTGGATGCATTGCCTCAAATTCTGTTTCAGAAATGTCGATAAAAGCGCCTAATGTCATAAGATCGTTAGCGGTTTTTAAAGCAAGATCTTTTGAAATGTTTAGTTTTTCTGCAATTAATGAACTGTTCATTTTCCCATAACACGTAATCAAAAGGAATGTTTTAGCTTGTATAGAATTTAATTTAATTTCAGAAATTAGTTTCTCTTCAATTAGAGTCGTATCCATGATTTTTAAAGAGAATCTCGAATAAATAAAGGATAATTATGAAAAACGTTTTT
This sequence comes from Nitrososphaerota archaeon, assembly GCA_032125915.1. Taxonomy (GTDB): domain Archaea; phylum Thermoproteota; class Nitrososphaeria; order Nitrososphaerales; family Nitrosopumilaceae; genus Nitrosomaritimum. Next base: position 2,196 of record JAQBBT010000039.1, on the reverse strand, counting down.
TAGCAAAGAATTTTTTAGAAATTTTCAAAGAAAAACCCATGGCAATAAAATGAATAATCCCACCAATTATAGCTGCTTGAAGGAGATCATCCAAAATTATCCAAGATAAAAAGAATACAGAAAGAGATGGAATGATTACAAGAATTGCAATAGCTGTGCCTTTAAGAATAATTTCTTTTGAGGTTAGTTTATCTGCTTTTTTTCCATCAGACAACAAATCAGCCATACTGTTTGACAATAAAAACCAAAGATACTTTATATTTGGTAAAAACTGATTCTCCCTGTTTGGCAAGTTATAAGGGAACATATTCTAATGAACAATCAATAAATTTTGTAATTCCCATAATGATAATTCTTTTTCTTGGAATAATTTATGTGATGACTCAAAGATCAGGTTCTGGATTTGTTAGTTTCATTTTGATTGGAGTTGCTGCACTTACCATGTTTTACTGGGTAAGAGTATTAAAGAAAATGACCAAGGAACAAAAACCAATGTTTTCAGTAAGAGAACAAGAGGCAAAAAATTGGGTATACGATCTCATCAAAGGTGAGGGAGATTTTGTATTTGTAGCAGAAGTTCCAGGTCCTGAAGATAAAATAATGGTGAGGTTGATTGATGGAGTTTTGTATGTTCGTGGCTCTGCAAACTTTTCAAAGGAAATTCCAATCGAAGGATCAAACGGGATGCAAATATTTGATTTCAAATACAGAAATGGTGTTTTAACACTTAGAATCAAAAAAGATTAAAGACTTTTTGCCAATTCTAATTTTTGAGGAAGGTACTTGTCTGTAATATTTGTCAAACCATATTTTGAAAAGGCCTCAAGTTCAGCTTTTCTTTTAAGTCGTAAAAATACTTCTAGCTCTTTTTTCCATATTCCATCTACATATCTAGGATCTTTTTGTAAATCATAGCATCGCTTAATGTCTGATTCAGTCATTGGGATAGTAGGAAGTTTATATTTTTCAATATCTGTAGCCCACACACCTACCCATTTAGCATCAGGAACTGTCAATTCTCTTAGATGTGCTGCATTTGCAGAACCTGATTTTATTACCATTGCAATGTGTTCTCCATACACATCGCCGTCTGTCAGGATAATAACAGGTAATTTCAATTCATCATGTAATCTTTTCAAAAGAGTTCTTGTTGAGCGAGGAGCTTGTCCTCCAGTATTAATAATAATAGACTTAAATTTTTTATCAACTTGTTCTTCGACAAATCTTGTAAACAATCCACCTTTTTCAATCGCAATTACAATTTCAGCACTTGTATCAACTAATTCTGCAGTAGTCAAACTAGGACCTATCGCATAACCATCAGGATGATTAGACAAATTCATTGTTTTTCCTTCATATCCAGGAATCGTGTATTCTATGGTCAAATCACCAAAAATAGAACTTCGCTCTTCAGGAAAAATATGAAAATCCTCTCTAGGTCTTGCAGTTACAGCTTCTAAATCCACAATGATGTTATCTGATTCACCCTGATCTTCAAAGTCGATTTCAAAAGCTTGAGAAGAATAATAAATATCTCTTAATGTAGATGATTTTTTTTCTTTAGTTAATCTATTTGCAAAAAATGCAAGCCACATCAATTGTGTAAAAGATCTTAATTGCGAAGTATTTTTGGAGCTTCTTAATGCAGATGAATTTCCTAAAATGTATTGACGTAATTTTTTATCATAAACGATGTTACTAACTGATCTGCTAGGAATTGAAAATTTTGGGAATTGTCCAGTATCAAGATCATCATAAATTTTTGCCCCGTGACTCTTGAGCATCTCAAGAATGTTTTTTTGTTTTTCTTGAGTTCTTCTACTTAGTGCCTTTGCTTTACTTTCGGTTTTCTCATTCATTTTCTATTAATTTCTCCTCTCGTAATATTTTTTGGAAATTAGGTTCTTTTGTCTTTCCTGCAAGTTCTGTGCTGAATTGGGCGATTAAAGGAATATATTTTGCATAAAGGTTAGCCCTCTTTTTTGCAGCTTCTGCTTGACCTCTTTTATTCATAAAGACAGATAATTTTCTTGCAATGAATTGAATTGATAATTTTAACTCTCGTTCTATTTCTTGTCTATCTGCAACATTTTCCTTTCCTGCAGTTTTGTATGGGATCCTAGTAGAACAAATATGCGATACAATAATTAATGGAGGATCGCCCTTTGCTTTATAGCGACTCCAGTCAATATCATT
>JAQBBT010000038.1:0-4799 GCA_032125915.1 Nitrososphaerota archaeon | reverse complement strand
GGAACACAGTATTCATTCACCTTTGAGGAGGCAGGAAGCTATGATTACTTCTGTATGGTACATCCATGGATGGTCGGCAGCGTTCAAGTGAACTAACCAAAATTTTCCTTTTTTTATTATTTTATTTGATTTTTAGAACGATCGATACGTATAGTCTCTCTGAATTTTGCTAACATACGTTCTTTTTGCAAATGTTCATGTCATCTGTATTTTTACAAATTGTAAATTAGGATATAATTTTTTTGCAATTAAATTAACGAAATAAGTTTTTTTATCTAGCGAGAAAATATGATAAAATCATAATTTAGAATTAAATCGTAGGGTCTGCTGCCCAAAAGGCTTTTTATAAACTCTGATAGAATAAGCCAAACGTGCCTCGGTAGCTCAGCCTGGTAGAGCGAACGCCTCGTAAGCGTTAGGTCGTGGGTTCGTACCCCATTCGAGGCTTTCCAAATCTCTCAAATTTTTAGTTGAATTTTTAGCAAAATCTCTAACAGTTGAGTTTTGAATTAATAATAGATCTAATTAGTAGAATTTTTTGAATTTTATGTATTTGAATCATTTAGGGTTTCGATATCTGTTTCAAGATCTTTTCCTAATCCTTTCCACCATTGTTTTAGCTCGCCTGTCATATACTCCACTTACTTTTACCTTGAACAGTCCTTTATAGATCTGCCGGTCGAAAAACAGTTGATCAAAATTATCTAAAAAATAAACTTGAGCTGAACTAAAACTATTCTTTGTTTTCTCTTTGTCTAATTTTTTTACGATAAACAATAATTGCAAGAGTACCAACTGCACAACCAAAAAAAACTGGCCAGCGTAATTCATTTCCGATCATTCCTAGATAGGAATAGACAGTACCGCCGATTAACACAAATCCTATAATTTCTAGAATTTTAATCATGATTTTTCTATACTTGAATTACCCAATCAAAAAGATATATTGTTTTGGCAAAAATATAATCTGTGGATTGGTATCTTCTAGTAATAATGATCTTTATGATTGTGACTATACCAATCGCATTTGTATCTCCAGGTACGGGAGAAATTCGAGAACAACCTCTAATCCCATTATTTTATGCAGCTATTGCAGGTATGATCATAATCATTCTTTACAGTTCATACAAAAATCGAAAACAAAAACAAAAAGATAAGGCTCAAAGAAGATCTAAAAAATAATTTTTATAATTCTAATCCAAAGGATTCAGCAACATCTGCAAATTTTACATAAGACTCTAGGTATTGTCTTCCCTTTGAGGTAATCACAAATGTGTTTTTTCCATCAAATTCAATTTTGTTTACTAGACCTGCTCCGGTCAAATTTGATAGAAATTTAGATAGTCTGGAATGTGATAGATTAGCCTTTGTAAGCAAACTTGTTGTTTTGATCCCTTCTTGGCCTGACTGTTCAGTGGCAGTTAAAAGGTCTCCAACTATCTGCATGCTTGTTCTATACGAAACCATGTACAAAATAACTCATTTCCATGATATAAGGGTATTACCGTAAATTCAGATCAGATAAATATACTTCAGCCATGGTTTTTTGATATTGTCGTCTCAGTCCCCAATACCTTGGTTTGATGATTTTATTGGAGTTGCCTATCGCTATTATGATTTAAGAATGAATGTCGTGCCTCTTTTTGCTGAAAGAAAACAGGCAACCAATCTTTGGCTTGAGACAATTAAACGGTGGCTTGATCATTCAATAAAGATACGGTTTGTTGAAGCAGACGATAATTATTGGTTTATCATGGGTGCTGATTCAACACACCCACAATCAAATGTCTCATTTTTCAAAATGTTACCTAAATCAGAAAATTATGAACGATTCAAAAAGGGACACGATGGTGAGGCATATTTGAGATTAGGAATCTACTCTGAGAAATATCTAAAGGATGTAAAAAACGATGCAATATGTAATTGTGGTCATGCAGCAGAAGACCACGATAAAAAGGATGAAGATGTTTGCTTGTATGAAATTTGTAAATGTAAAAAATTTGAAAGTTTTCAGGTTACTTTGCTAAAAAAGAAAAAAATTGTCACTGACATAAAATTTCTAGATGAAAAAAATGTTAAAGAAGATTCTCTTGCATGGAATTGTTTGAATGTTAACAAGTATTCAAAAGTAGAATAAATTTATTTTTTGCTTATTTGAGCATGGTCTCCGGGATAAAATTCGCTTAATTTTTTTGAATAACAGTCTCCGCATAACACTCCGTCAATCATCCATTCTTTCATGGGATTAAAATACATGGATACCTCTTCACTGCAAATCGTACATTTGTTTTTAGATCCCAAAGTACACTTGCTCTTTTTAATCAATATAAAAAACATTCTGGGTTTGTAAATTGTTTAAAAAAAATCATGTTAAATATCACCTACTTGTAGGAAATTTAGGTAGGCAGTCTGGCCAATGTAAATCTCCTGCAAGTTTTTTGCTTGGTTGGACTTCTACCTTTAAAATTTAAAACAAGTTATCTACCAGTTTTTTTAAAGACAAAATCTCTTCTTCTTCACGTCTAATTTTCTTATCCAGGACTCTCAACATTGTGTCATTCCAGACATGTTGCGAGAAAAAATTATGTTTGGTGTTTGCCAATTCAATTTCATCCTCAACAATTGTATCTTCTAAGAACTTTGTAACTATAGTATCTGTAACTTTGAGAATTCTGGAATTTAGTTTGAAACTACGAAATATTGGTTCAAGTTTTATCGCGTCTTTTTTAAAATCTCCTTTAGTTTCTAGTATTTTTTTATACATGATTCTAAAGTATACTGCGACATAAAACAAAGTGGCGTATCTTTTTGTTTTGTGGCCTCCTTTTTTTCCATACTTTAGTACTTTTTTTGCATATTCTTTTACAAGATAGGGATAAAGCAAATTTTTGTAATCATCTTTGAGGTTGTCATTAAAGACGTCATCATATTTACTTCCGCGAGGAAGAAATTGTGCCGGTGAGCTATATGCTTCAGTAGGTCTTTGTTCTATTCCTGCTACTAGAACCTGTATGGCGTCTTTTGCGACAATAACTTTTTTGTGATTATCTGGAAGATATTTGTTGTATGTTAAATCTCCCTCGTATTCACATTGTTTAGATTTTGTTTTTGTATCAAAAGATCCTGCTTGGATTTCATAAAAGTATCCACAATTTTTTAATTGAGACTTTATAGATTTATGAAAGTCCATTAACGAGACAAGATCTTTTCCTCTTACAGAATTTTGTGAATTTCGGTATTTTGTAATGTTATTTTGTTCTTGTTCATCATCGGCTTTGATTATTGTAACTGTCATGGAACCATTCATGTTTTTAGTTCGTTTTGCATGATCGACAATTGAATTAGACGTTTGTGCACCATTTACAATTTGAGGCGCATAAAGTTTTATGATATTTTCTCCTAATTCTTCAAAATCACTAACTACAATCGTAATTCCATTATTGTAAAAGAAAAACTTTCCAGGATTATTTTGTAGCGTTTCTCGTAATCCTTTGTTTACTGTAGTCTTAAACTGCATCCATTGCCTAATGTTTGATTCAAAAACATAATCTTTGTTTTTACTAACAAATTCTGTAAGTTCTCTAAGTTTTAAAACTCCCAAAATAGTATTATCATAACGCAACATTTTTTCTAACTTTATTGATGATTTTTTACCTGCAGCTGGTTTTTTTATTCTATCCCACAATCTTTGAATAATTTTATCAATATCCAAAATTTCAATAACCTCATCAGAATAATCTACCCTTTGATCAGTAATATAGCAACATTTTATCTTCAAATTCTTTTCCTTGATTTTTGTTACAAGCTGAGCCAATTCTGGTCTCATTTTTGCAATGTCCTTTCCGAGAAGACGTTTTGAATCTTCTTTGAATTTTGCTATTGCTTCTAGAGAATGTGAGGTTCCATACTTTGATTGAAATAGACGAATAGTATTGTCTGAAAAATCTACAGGGAGATATGCATCTATTCCAAGATCATTTGCGCCATCAACAATTGCATCTGCGGCATCGTCTTCTGTAGCTTCAAAAACTCTTGTAAGTACCCATTGAAGAAAGTTATTTCCTTTCTCAACTTCACTTTTAGAGTTCTCTGCATGTTCATGGATATTATCTTGCACATTTTCTGAAAACCCCTCTAGAGGCAGAGATGATTTCTTCTCAATTAACAGTGCCTGTGATCCTGGAATGTATTCTAACAGACCACTTTCATTTTGAGCCAACAATTTTTCTAATATGTTATATATTTAGAGAATTTGGTAATTACATAATACCTTGGTTCTAAATGTGATGTAATTTGAGAAAAACGAGAGTATCTATTGGAATTATTTCTGGAATAATCTTAACAGCAATTATCGTTTTATTCCAGACTGGTGAGTCAGAAGTTGAAGAAGAAAAACCATCTGTTGTAATTGAGGCTAATGTCATAATGTCCACCAAGGTATCGAGGCCAGGCTGTGAGAAGACAAATTCCTGTTATGTTCCATCATTAATATCGATAAAAAAAGGACAGCAAGTAACTTGGTCAAATGAAGATGCGGCATTTCATAGCGTGACTTCTGGCATCTATGGTGAACCTAGTGCCTTATTTGATTCTGGACATTTAGATCCAGAAGAACACTTCAGTGTGACTTTTGATGAGTCAGGAACCATTGATTACTTTTGTACCTTACATCCTTGGATGGCAGGCAAAGTAATAGTTGAATAAATTATTAAAAAAGGTACCCGAGGGAGTCGAACCCCCTTGTATAAGCTTTGCAGGCTCACGCATAACCGTTCTGCCAGAGTACCGTTTTAAAAAAC
>JAQBBT010000037.1:0-2891 GCA_032125915.1 Nitrososphaerota archaeon | reverse complement strand
GACCAGGACTTCCAGGTACGGTTGGAACTCCAGCTTTTAACATTGCAGCTTTACATTTCATTTTATCCCCGCAGAGATCCATTGAATCTGCAGATGGTCCAATGAAATTAATTTTATTTTTTTCACACAGTCTTGCAAAGTCATCATTTTCAGAAAGAAAACCATAACCTGGATGAACAGCATCTGTGCCAGAGGATAGCATTACTTCTAGAATTTTTTCTTGATTAAGGTATGATTTTGCAGGAGCTGCCTCCCCAATGTGGTATGCCTCAGTAGCTTGTTTTACGTGTAAAGAATTGCGATCTTCATCAGAATAAACTGCAACTGTTTTGATTCCAAGTGCTTTACATGTTCTAATTACACGTAAAGCAATTTCTCCTCTGTTTGCGATAAGTACTTTTTCAATCATAAATTGATGTTTCCGTGTTTTCTAGGAAGTTGTTTTTCTCTTTTATTTTCAAGCATCTCAAGTGCTTTTATTAGCATAGGTCTTGTTTCAGCTGGATCAATTACATTGTCAATAGTTCCATGAGATGCAGCAACATAAGGATTTTCAAATTTTTCTGCAAATTCAGCGATTAATTGTTTTTTAAGAGATTCGGGGTCTTTAGCATTTTGAAGGTCTTTTCTATACATTATTTTTACTGCTGCTTCTCCGCCTAAAACTGCACATCTAGCAGTGGGCCATGCATAGTTAATATCAGTTCTAAGATTTTTACTTCCCATGGCAATGTATGCCCCACCATATGCTTTACCAATAACTAGAGTGATTCTTGGAACAGTAGCTTCACAAAATGCATAGAGTAGTTTACTTCCATGTCTAATGATTCCATTATGTTCTTGATTAGAACCAGGCATGTAACCAGGTGTGTCTACTAAAGTGATAAGTGGTATGTTAAAGGCATCACAGAATCTGATAAAACGGGCTGCCTTACTTGATGAATCAATATCAAGTGCACCTGCTAGATACATAGGATTGTTTGCAATAAATCCTACAACTCTACCATTCATTCGTCCATAACCAACTACGATATTTGGGGCAAACAATTCATGCACCTCAAAGAATTCATGATTATCAACGATTGAACCAATGATTTCTTTCATATCATAAGGTTGTACAGGATTTTCTGGAATTATGTTAATCAAATTATGATCTAATCTATTTGGATCATCATCAGTTGTAGTTTTAGGTGGTTCTTCTGTATTATTTTGTGGAAGATATGAAAGTAATTTTTTGAGGTAATCCATGCATTCGTATTCATTATTTGCAACAAAGTGTGCAACTCCACTTTTTGATCCGTGTGTCATAGCTCCACCAAGATCTTCAAATGAAATTTCTTCACCTAATACAGTCTTGACTACATCAGGTCCTGTAACAAACATAGTTCCTACTTTTTCAACCATAATTACAAAGTCGGTCATTGCAGGAGAGTAAACAGCGCCACCTGCTGAAGGACCAAGGCTTGCAGTAATTTGTGGAATTACTCCAGAAGCTAATTGATTATAATAAAAGATGTCTGCAAATCCATCAAGACTCATAATTCCTTCTTGAATTCTGGCACCACCAGAATCCATTATTCCAACGATTGGGCATCCCGTTCGAAGTGCATGTTCATACAGTTTAGTAATTTTTTTAGCTCCCATCTTACTTAGTGTGCCTCCAAGTACAGTAAAGTCATAAGCAAACACGAAGGTTTGCCTGCCATTCACTGTTCCATAACCGCTAACAACACCGTCGGTGAAGAATTTCTTTTTCTGCATGTCATATTCATGATAATGATGGGTGGTTAATGGATCTATTTCTGTAAAAGTTCCTTCATCTAATAGAAGATTGATTCTCTCTCTAGCAGTTAGTTTTCCTTTATCATGTTGGGCTTTGATTCGATCTTGGCCTCCTCCTTGTAACGATATTTTTTTTCTCTTCAAAAATCCCTCAATTTTTTCAGAGTGCATCTTGCTATCTAGGACTAACATCTACTTATTAATTTAGTTGAAAATTACCCAAAAAGAATAGGATTTAAAATTTCAGATATTTTTAAAGACTTTAATCAATTTTAAAAAAAATTGAATTAGGATTACAGAAATACATTTAACTAAAGTAAAGACAAATTATTACATATGGTTTCTGAGATGAAAGCCAAGGTAATTTACACCCAGTTACTAAAAGAGGATCTCGTAGTAATCAGAATACTTCCTGATGAGGGCATGCCAAATTACATAACCGGTCAATTTCTCACAATTGGGGTTACAGTTCCTACTGAAAATTATAAACTAGTTCGAAGGGCATATTCAATTGCCTCACATCCTGAAAATCAGAATTATTTTGAATTTGTAATTAGATGGGTGAGAAATCCACTACCAGGACGTGTTACGACTATGTTATTTCATGCAAGTGTTGGTGATGAAGTAAAGTTAGGGCACCCCACTGGAAATGCTTTGTTGATTAATGATAAACTTCCAAACGGAGAAAAAGATATGAGACGAATTGTTTGTGTTGGCGGGGGAACAGGCCTTGCACCATTCGTTGCATATGCTAATCATTTACATGATGTGGGAGATAAACGTGAAGTGATTGTTTTTCATGGTGCAAGTTATGTTGATGAGTTAAGCTATAGAAGATTGCTAACAGACTTGGAAGATGAGAGTACCAGAAGAGGAAAAGATGAATGGAATTTCAAATATAGAGCAGCAATCAGCAGACCAAAAGAAGTTTTTAATCGTTCATGGAGTGGACATGTCGGAAGAGTTGAATCATTCTTCAAAGAAGGAAAAAACGGTTTATCTCCACTAGATGAATTAGTTGGTGAAAAATGCACTCCTGAAAATTCCTATATCTACATTTGTGGTTATCAAGGAACAATAGATGGCGTGATTGATAATACGAAAGCACG
>JAQBBT010000036.1:0-4027 GCA_032125915.1 Nitrososphaerota archaeon | reverse complement strand
AGGCCATTCCAAATGGAAGTGCCTCTGGATCAGGTACTGGAAATCTTTCAAATGTCTCTAAAATTGGATTAAATTTGGCAATTCCGGTGCCTGTATGTTCTGCAATCCATAGATTACCATCCTTATCAAAAATTAAGGCCTCAGGTCCTTGTAGGGGATTTTCATCTGAAAATTTAGTAATCTCATTATTTTGCGGATTGATGAATCCTATGGTACCTGTACCAGTCTCGGTAAACCAAATCTTTCCTTCACCATCAATCGCCAAAGTGAAAGGTAATGATCTTTTTGCTAATTGAATTTCTTCAAAAGTATTAGAATCTGGATTGTATTTCAAAATCTTATCTTTGTTGTTTACAACAATCCAAATATTTCCCTCAAAGTCTGCTTGAAGAAATGTGGTTCTACTATCATCAATTACTGGTGCAATTTTTGGTAAAGTCACTGTAGTTATTTTTCCATTTTCTGGATCAAAAAATCCAATCTGATTTCTTGGAGGATCATTAAACCAAATCTTTCCATCATTATCTTTAGTAAGTATCACTGACACCACTCCATCAAATGAATGAGGAGTAAATTCTTGAGTATCTAAAGAAAATTCCCATAATCTGGATGCTGCTGGATCACTAATCCAAATTGAGTTTTTTCCATCATACAATGGATACAGTGGTTTTGTGGATTCAGGAAAATCATATTCAATGATTTCGGTTTGAAGATCAGGTAATTTTGGTTTTACAAGTAAATTCATTATAACAGATTCGTTTGCATTTTGAATTCTTTGAATTTCAATTTCTGTTTGCCATTGCCCTGAGAATCCAAAGGTTAATTCTCCTTGAAACTCAACTGGTATACCGTTTTCTTGAGTAATCTTTATCATTGGAATTTCGATTGGCGAAATATTTCTTTGTGGGTTTGAAATCTTTACTTTAACTTTCTCTAGATCCTGTAATTGGTTATTTCCAAAATCACTAATCTTTACTAGAATAGTATTTGTACCACTAGAAAATGGTGTAATTTCAATATCAAATTTTGCACTCTCTGTAAATTCTATTGTTCTAAATCCATACAACACTTCTTGTGCGTCAACTTTTTGAATTTCGCCCGCAGGTAAGGTACTATTTGTCAAAAGCGCAACTACACCAAGTAAAATTACTCCTAAAATGACATCTACTTTTAATGATCTTTTTAGTTTCTTATGAACTGAAATTGATTTTGAGCCAAGTGCATTTTCGCCAGACTTTTGGACCTTAAACTGAAGGAAACCTCCTAATCCAACCATAATTGCTGCAATGGCAATTTTTGCGATGATTAATTTTCCATAAATTGATTGAGTAATCATTCCTACATCACTTTCTAAAAGCCACATTAAGGTTGGACCAGTTATAATTACAATTCCTATAGCAATGATAAAGACAATTGAAAATCTTGGAATCATCACAAGAGACATTTTCTCTCTAACAGTCTTGTCTAATTTTGAAAATGTTGGAAGTAACGTAAACACAAAATAAATAGTTCCACCAATCCAAATTGCTGCAACTAAATTATGTATATAATCCAAGGCGACAGTTGCTACCTCTCCGCTTGCAGAACCATGTCCTATCATAGTTGTTGTACCAATTAGTGCAAGAGATAACAGTAGCATTGGAATTTGATTCCTTTTTGTAAGAAGTTTTTTTCTATCCATCCAAAACCATACTCCCAAAAGAATAATGGTAATTATCATTCGAATTAGCCATGATGTTCCAAATGTTGTTTGTATAGCATCAAGTGCAGAAGTCTCCAACCGTAATGTTTGTACTGCAAGCATTGCAATGTTTGATGCAAATACTGTCATCAATCCAATACCCGTTAGGGTCATGAATTTTCCATGATGAACAGAATTTAATTTTTCAATATCTTTTCTGATTAAATCTTTATTTTGAGTTCCCCAAATTAACATCGAGGCAATAACTGAGCCTAAAACTATGGTTTGTCCTACCAATCCAGGAAATCTAGAACCAGCCTCGGGAAAAAACAAAATATCATAAATTGACTTTGGTGTGTCACTTGGAATATCGATTTTAACATCACCTACTCCAAAAATAAAAGCATCATTAACTAAATGACCATCAACTTTTGAGAGTACTTTGCTTGTTACTGTGTATACTCCACCGTCAAGTGGAGGTGTAGTGACAATAAGTGAATTTTCTCCAAGATAGTATTTGGAATCTTTGTTATCAACTTGGTCACCATTGCTGTCAAGAACTTTCAGCGAGCTAAAATCTAACTCCAGCGGCTCTGAATAAATCACAGTTATCTCAGTTATCCCCACTGGTGCATTTACTGCTGAGCTTGGACTAGTTTCTTCTGTAAATGGGTGAGCTGTCGCATATGGTATTGAAATTGATAAGACTAGCAAGGAAATAATCAGAAATTTTCTCATTTAATCTTCAGATTATTACTGATAATTTAAACAGTTTTCATTTAGTTTGGAATTTGTACCAGTTCACGTAAAGATAATAACTCATCATTATTGGATTATAGACATGAAAGTTGCCACTTTGAGTTTTATTGCATTATTGTTTTCTGTAGGATTAGTATCACAAGCTTTTGCTCACACAACAATTGAAGTTGAACCATATGAAATTGAAGTTGGCTGGGGAGTAGAACCACCAGTAGTAGGATTTAGAAATGATTTTGTTTTTGATATTAGTGAACCTGGAGAGACTGCTGGATTGAAAGTTGGAATTAAAAATGCTTTTAAAAATCTCGAAGCTACTGCAAAGTTTGGAGGTGTGACTAAAGTTTTAGACATTGGTTCTGATCCTAGACCTGGACACTACTTTTCTCATGTAATTCCAACTAAAACAGGCTCATATTCAATCCAACTCAAAGGAGAGATTAATGGAGTTTTAGTTGATGTAGATATTCCCGTTGAGGATGTAGAATCTACTGCGGTATTGAACTTTCCGCTAACTAGTGGTTCATCATTTGACCAAGATGTTGCTGTTCTAAAAAGTGCAGTATCTTCATTACAACAAGATGTTTCATCAATAAAATCAGGTTCTGGAATAAAAGTATCATCTGAAGGTGCTGCATACGACTTTGCAATTCTTGGATTATCAATTGCAGCAGCTGCAATAATCTTGGCAATAATTGCTTTGGTAAAAAGAAAATAGAAAAAAGGGTATATTCCTAAAATCTTGGAATAACTCTAGATTTTGCAGTTACTGCGACGATGCTTATGATTGCAACAACAAGTATCATCATTGCGACTGTTCCAAATTCAGGAACAACTTTTGCAGTTGCTACTGAACCTACTGGTCCAGTCCAATCATCTTCAGTACCAGGAGCTCCAATTCCCAAAGAAACTATTTCGATATCGATTGGATTTTCATCAGATCCAACAGAATCCACCATGTGACTTGCAGTCATTTCCATAGCGTGTGCAGTTTCTTGTAAGATTATTTCTCCGTTTTGTGTTGCAGTAATTTCATAGTTGACATGTAATTCACTGAATTCAAGATCAACCTGAGTTCCGCCTTTTACAGCCGAGTCAGTTACTGCTACCATTAGTTCTCCATCATCTTCATGTGTATCATCTTCACCTTCTGCTGTTTGAACAGTTACAATTCCTGCCATCCATGGGTGAACCATACAAAAGTATGGAAATTCACCTTCTGCTACAAATGTATGTGAGAAAGTTGTTCCTGCCATAAACAAGCTGCTGTCAAAGACACCAGATGGTCCATCTGCGGCACCTCCAGCAGTAACGGTGTGAGCCGCAGAGTCATCATTTGACCATGTTACCTCACCGCCAACATCTACTGTTACTACATAGGGTACGAAACATTCGTTTGTTGTCTCACATCCTGGAACAGATGTTTGACCGGCCCTTGCGAGTTCCTCCAGTGAAATGTCCCTGACCATGACCGGAACAGCCATGGGCACACCTTTCTATATGGCCCCGGAACAGCTCATCAACAGTGAAAATGTTGATCAGCGGGCCGATATCTATTCACTCGGCGTGGTGCTGTATCAATTACTCACC
>JAQBBT010000035.1:0-13818 GCA_032125915.1 Nitrososphaerota archaeon | reverse complement strand
TAACCATATTTACTATTATGGCACAGATGCCCGCATTAATCCCAAAAGAAGTTGAGATCCAGAGACTAAAGAAAGTCTGGCTCATCATCATAGCTATGGGATCTGTTGCAGCCTCAGTAGAAGTAGATAACTTCGTTGATGGCTCTCTACATCAGACGTCTATCAGAGACAGTGCATTTACACCAGCACACTGGTGGCTATACTCCCACTTCATTACATTACCACTTGGATGGGCAGCAGCTGCAATGTATGATAGAAAAATTCCTGTTCTAAGAGGCCCAAACAACTCCATAAACACTGGATTAAAGATGACAATTCTAGGTTATCTTGCAACCATGTTTACAATTGGAGTCAACGAGATGTGGCACTTCTGGTTCGTAGAGGAAATCTTTGCAGTACCAAATCACTGGATGTTTAACATGGGTGTTGTAGTAGCATTCATTGGAGCCTTAGCGTACGTAGTTAGAGTATATGCTAGACTTGTTGAACTAGGAGCAGAAACTCCAGGTGAGAATCCATACGTAGCAGAGATGTACAAGATGGCCTTAGAAGGTAAATTGTACAGCAGATCAATTCCATAGATAAAGTGCAAAAGCACACTTTTTTCTATTTTATTTTTAAAGACGTAGATCGTACTAGGCATTTCGTTTAAGAAAGACTTAAAAGGATTCTGAATATTAGAAATCCAGAATGACTCTTCCTAAAGGATTCGGTTCTGGCGGTAGTGGCGGATCATCTAGCGCTGACGTAGAACGAATGATAGGTAAACGCGTTGAAAACATGACTGGTATGATTACAATATCATATTTGGCAGCATGGGGCGCCACTTTTGGAGGTACTGCAGCAGGATATTTCTATTATCCTTGGGCATATCCAACAAATAGCGGTCACTTTGCGTTCATAATTCTGACAATTATTGAGTCCATTGGATACATCTTCTGTATCAAAGTTATGCAAGAAGGTTCCAATAAGAATAGTAACGGTATAGTCGCCGGTGTAATCGCTTTCACTGCAGTAGCTACATTACTAATCTCACTAACTGTCGGATTCTAGAAGGTCAATCCTTCAGAAATCTTCTTTTTCATTTTAAGTTAAAATCAACGATCTTCATAACACTCTAAAATTTTATATAGTGACGTTTTTATCCACTCCATATGGTCTGGTTAAGACGATGTACTCACTACTTATTCATAGTAGTAGTCGCAGTTAACTCAACGCTGTTAACAATTAATGCAGGTGACTACATTTTCTATACCGACTGGGCTTGGACATCGTTTACGGTATTCTCTATATCTCAAACGTTGATGCTTGTAGTAGGTGCAGTATATTACCTAACATTTACAGGTGTTCCAGGAACAGCAACGTACTACGGCCTTATAATGACAGTATACACATGGGTAGCAAAAGGTGCATGGTTTGCACTTGGATATCCATATGACTTCATTGTCACACCAATATGGTTACCATCAGCAATGTTACTTGATCTAGCATATTGGGCAACAAAGAAGAACAAACACTCGTTGATACTGTTTGGCGGAGTACTGGTAGGAATGTCGTTACCGATGTTTAACATGATAAACCTGATAACAGTAGCAGACCCACTAGAAACGGCCTTCAAATATCCAAGACCAACATTACCACCATACATGACACCGATAGAACCGCAAGTAGGAAAGTTCTATAACAGTCCTGTTGCATTAGGTGCTGGTGCTGGTTCGGTATTGGGAGTAACGTTTACAGCACTTGGTTGTAAACTAAACACCTGGACATACAGGTGGATGGCCGCATGGTCAAAGTGGGACTAAAATCCAACCTTTTCCTTTTCATTTTATTATATTGACCTAGAGTATTCTTTACCGCTCAAATTTGCTAAAAAAATACTGCACATATTGTGATCTTTTGTTGCCTATTTTGACGATATGTAATATCATGATGTTTACTTGTGAGACAGCAATTAAATCCAATTTTAGTTACTCCAAAACCATTTGTAAAATGGGCAGGAGGAAAACGACAATTAATCCCAATTTTAAATGAAAATCTACCACAAACAATGGGTGCCTACTATGAGCCATTTTTAGGTGGTGGCGCATTGCTATTTCATATCCTCAAAGAAAGAGATGGTCAAAGATGTGGAATTTCTGATCTGAACTCCGATCTTGTTTTAGCTTATACTACAATTCGAGATAAACCTGAGGTGCTAATTGACTCTCTAAAAAATCACACAAAAAATTATCAAAAAAACTCAAAGTCCTATTATTACTCTATTAGAGAAAACAATCCTAAAAGTGCAGTAGAAAAAACCTCGAGATTGCTCTTCTTGAACAGAACTTGCTTTAATGGTCTATACAGAGTGAACAGCAAAGGAAAGTTCAATGTCCCTCTTGGAAGGTATACTAATCCAAACATAGTAAATGAAGAAAACATTCGTTCAGTTAGCCATGTCTTACAATCAAGTAAAATTTCAATCAAATGCCGTGATTTTGAGGCTGTTTTAAAAGATGCAAAAAAAGATGATTTGGTCTATTTTGATCCTCCATATCAACCAGTAAGCAATACTGCCAATTTTACAAGTTATACCAATAAATCATTCACATATGATGACCTAAAAAGACTCGCCCAATTATGTTTGAAATTGGATTCTAAAGGATGTAACGTGATGCTATCTAATTCTAATTCTCAAGAAGTGGCTGATATGTTTACGGAAAGGCAATGGCGGCTTGAAAAAATAGAGGCAAATAGATCGATTAATTCAAACTCCAAAAAAAGAACTGGTCATTACGAACTTTTGATTAAAAATTATTAAAGCTTCGAACGGGATCTGAACCCGCGACCTTTACATTACCAATGTAACGCTCTACCAGACTGAGCTATCGAAGCACAATTAATCGCAGTTGAAAATACTTATAATTCTTCATCCTTACTAGATTCTCTCTAAACTGTTAAATTTCACAGATATTTTTATCATCTTGGAGGAGTAATCAAGCCTGGCCAAAGAAGGCATTTTATGCTTTTGGACATGCAGGACTTAAGATCAAAATATGGGTGATCCTGTCTCTCAGGAGTTCGTGGGTTCAAATCCCACCTCCTCCACCGCTCTATTTTGGATGTTTTATTCCTCTGGAATTAAGAACTTCATAAACATCTGGAAGCGAAAAGACAAATCCAATATGTACACAATCTTTTTCCTCACAAAGTTGACAGAATAACTCTCCTTTCTGAACAGCGACTTCTGCAATTCGATTTTTAATATTATCTTTTAGTATTACCCTGTCATCATCAACAGAAATTTTTTCAATTTTT
Organism: Nitrososphaerota archaeon; assembly: GCA_032125915.1. Taxonomy (GTDB): domain Archaea; phylum Thermoproteota; class Nitrososphaeria; order Nitrososphaerales; family Nitrosopumilaceae; genus Nitrosomaritimum. Next base: position 10,518 of record JAQBBT010000035.1, on the reverse strand, counting down.
GGAGCATATCTAGCAAAAGTCCTGTCCTTTTGCATCATCTCTTCTAACATGTAAGTGACATAACCTGAAAAACTATTGACTCCCTTCATTGTCAGATCAGATTTATTCTTTAGATAAACATCTTGAAATTTATCATAAACGGTTTCTGACACAGTTATTGATTTGAATCCAGCTTTAGGCAATTTACTTTTCCTTACCGTACATTAAAGTACTCAACTATTTATTGTTTTAATTTAAAAAAAATTATGTTCAAATCAAAGGAAATTAGTCTTTATACAATAGCATAATCCAAAAACACCATGGGTAAAGGATATAGAATTGATGAACTAAAACAAAAACTCATCGAGATACTTCAAGATTCAAAGATGGGAATGTCCGGAATTGAAATTTCTAAAAAACTTACTATAAGTAGAATCACAATGACAAAATATCTCAAAGTTTTTGAAGCTGAAGGGTTTCTTAGGCAAACAATTATTGGAAATACAACTTTATGGTTTTTAGAATCGGGACAAGAGACGTTTAGATTTCCTGATGATTACTTTAAAGTTGAATCACAATATTTGGACTATTTGATAAAAGGATCAGAAAGTCAAGTCTTTTCATTAATTAGAAATTGTATTCATTCTAAAGGATCTGTTTACAAACTAGTAACAGAGGTGGTAATTCCTGCAATTCATCATATTCAGTCCATGTATGATGAGGGAAAAATTGGAAATTCTGAAGCAAAATTACTGGGAACTATTATCTCTAAATCTTTGCATATTTTTAATCAGATTCCAGCCGAATCAAATCCAAAAAAGAGAATCATAGTCCTCTCAGGCGATCCTGAAAGTACTCTATTGTCAGAAGCAGCTTCTGCTTCTTTTCATTCTAATGATTGGTCTGTATTTCATTTGGGGGATATGTCATCAGCTATTAATGTGCTATTTGATCTTGATTTTCAAAAACTAGTTAGTAAAATTTGGAAACAAAAATCCGGAATTTTGATAGTTACGGTTTTTTCAAATACAAAAGAACGCCTTAATTTCTTTGCTGATTCAATTAACCCCATTAAACAAAAACTAGGAAAACGAATGCACTTAGTTTTATGTGGAAAAATGGAAAAAAAGACCAAATTGGACTGTGATTTCCAGACTGAAAAATTTGAGGATGTTATACAATGGTCCGAAACAGTCTATGAAAATTCAAAGTAAAAAAGTGGGCCCGATGTGATTCGAACACATGACCTTTCGATTATCAGTCGAACGCTCCAGCCAAGCTGAGCTACGAGCCCGCCTTCAACCCTCTAGGCATGAGTCATTTAAGTTTAATTTTCCTTCCACTTGATTGAACACCCAATAGAAGGATCAAAATCTTTTTCTATTTTTTTATTCGAAATCATCTTTTCTATATTGTTGATCATTGTTTTTTCAGTAGCCGTATCATCTGGCTTCATTGCATTATCTATTCTGCCGTGAAAAACTAATTTTCCTTCCTTGTTGAACAAGTATGGATCAGGGGTACACATGGCACCATATTTTTTTGCAATTTGTTGCGTTGTATCTACTAGATAATCAAATTTCAATCCTTTCTCCTTGGCAGTATTCTTCATATTTTCAAAACTATCTTCGGGATAATTTGTTGAATCATTACTATTAATTCCGATAATTGCAATTTTCTCCCCTAACTTTTCATACAATTCGTTAAAAGCTCCAAATTTTGCTTTAACATATGGGCAGTGATTACACATGAAAATTATTAGAATTCCTTGATATTTGTTATAATCACTTAGTTTGTGCTTTTTATCATCAATTCCTAAAAGCTCAAAATCTGGTGCACTGTCTCCAGCTTTTAATTTCACTTGAGACTCTAATAGTACCATAAAAAAACTAACTTTTTTTCAAATAAAATTCTTGCCAAGAAGACAACAATTAAAATCCTCACCCTAGTCATTTCTCATGTGGGCTGGTAGTATAGCCTGGTAGTATACCCGCCTTGCACGCGGGGGGTCATGGGTTCAAATCCCGTCCAGTCCACTTCTAATGATATCGATCATTTCTGAAATTCATATTTCTGGATGGATTTAAATAGGATAAGTTTTTGCTTTATGATATGACATCCTCAGCAGATGCGTGGCCCGTATGGATTCCACTAATTGTAGGTTTAGTACCTGGTTTTATTTACTGGCTTGCAATTACAGCAAAGAGAAGCTAGCAAAATTTACTATTTTTTAATCTCTTTTTATTCTTCAATTAGGTAAATCTAGGTTAAACGTTGTTACCTTTCTTGTTGACTATATGATATACTGTACAAATTAATCTATTATCTCAATCAGAATTAACATGAACAAATTTTTTCTTAGTTTCTTTCTAATTTTGTTGCTGTTTCCCATCTCAACCGGATTTTCTCAAAAGTCTGATACTCTTTCAACGCTTTCTGTTGCTTTAACTAGTGATTCTCCATTTGTTTACAAAGATAATGAAGGATACACCATCGTTGTTGGTAATGTGCTAAACAAAAACGAAATAACGTCTGTCACTAATGTCAAGTTAAGAGTTGACTTTTATGATGAAACTGGAACCGAACCATTAGAAACCGTTCGAGGTGGAACTATTCTTGAGGTAATACCAAAGTCTGCAACTTCTCCTTATGTAATTAAATCACTTTCCCCAAACCCAAACATCACAAATATCTCTGTTATGCTTGAAGGATTTTTACCCTCTTCTTCTAAATCCACACAATTAGTTATAGAATTGACTGATGTATTATTGGATGATAATCTAAAATTATCTGGAATTTTAAGTAATGGTGGTTCTCCGATAACTGATACCTTTGTATATCTTGCATTTTATGATACCTTTGTTCCTCCTAGATTGTTAGGGGTATCTTCTTTATCTATTGGAAATCTTACCTCCAATGAAAAAGTTGATTTTTATTTTAATGAGGAAATCAATCAAAAGGCATCAAGTTTTAAAATATTTGCTGAATCAAATGTATTTTATTCTAATTTAGTAGATGAAAAAATCCCACAACAGCTTACAAGATTAGTTACTATCTCTGATGTCTCTCTAAATGATTCTCAAGGAAACAAACTTCCTGAAATTACAGTAGGATCTACGGTGAATATTCAAAGTAATGTTTGGGTTCAGTTCTCAACTGACCAAAAAACAAACGAGACTCCTTATACCTATTATACACAAGTAAAAAATTCGGACTTGCCTACTGTAGAATTTTTAGGAAAATCTGATGGTCGTTTTATTGGTACAGGATCTCAATCCATATCCATTGATTGGATTCCAGAACATGGCGGAATATTTTTTATTGAGACATTTGTATGGGGTAGAGATAATGTACCTATAGCAGATAAAGGACCAATTGTATTACTAGTCGTCAACTAGTAGATTTATTTTAAAATAAACCCTAATCAAAATATGAAAAAATTTGATTTAGTGGCAATGGGGGGAACCTTTGATGTTATTCACAGAGGTCATATTACTTTACTATCTGAGGCATTTTCTATATCTACTAAAGTAATCATTGGTTTGACCAGTGATGAAATGGCTTTAAGAAAAGGAAAAAATCTTCAAAATGATTATAGTAAAAGGCTAGACAAACTTGTGAAAACAATTGAAAAAAGTTTTCCTAATATGGTATTTGAAATTAGTAAATTAGATAATGATTTTGGGCCTGCAGTTTTAGAAAAAGAAGTACAGGCCTTGGTGGTGAGTGGTGAAACTTCTAATCAGGGAGATGTTCTAAATCAATTCCGCAAACAAAAGAATTTACCCTCAGTAGATATAGTAGTAGTTCCAATGGTTTTAGCAAAAGATGGTACTAGAATTTCTACTACTAGGATAAAAAATCAAGAAATAGACCATGATGGAAACTTGCCATCAGTTGACTAGAAGATTGTTTATGTTTGAGTAATTGTAATAAAACAAAATTTTTGGATTTTCATTTATGCGTATTATCAATAGCATGATGAAAAAATTTGATACTGATGTGTCAAATCTACAGAAAGGACTTCATCCAGAAAATCTTTCCTATTGGTATGATAAAATAATTAAAGAAACTATAGAATTGGCTCCACCTTGGCTACAAGATAAAATCAAAGTTGAGCAGGATCCTATTCTAACTATGAAATTCAATCTTGATATTTCAAAAAGGGCTGTCAGATATTTCATGATGGCAGTTGACGAAAATTTAGATGAGATGCCATATTCTACAAAACTTTACTTTCTTAAAGTACAAGAAATAATGGGAATTGAGATGGATAAATCATTAATTTAATTTGCATATTTTTTCATTTAGGCACAAAATAAAGCTCTAACTATCTATACTCATTAATTATCTATAATATTGATAACTTTGGAATTACATGAAGTAAAAACTGGCAAAAATAAATTTGGAAATAAAATAAGCAATAACAGTGACAATGCTTCAAAATCATTTCGAAATTCCAGAGATGATCGAGGTTCAAGATATTCCAGAGATGATAAGAGAGAAGAATCTACAACAGTAACTTGTTCTGATTGCGGTACTGAATGTCAAGTTCCATTTGTTCCAAGAACTGGTAGACCTGTATACTGTAGTGATTGTTTCAGACAAAACAAACCACAAGATTCAGGAAATGACAGATATTCCAGAGATGATCGAGGTTCAAGAAATTCTAGTTATGGAGATTCACGCTCAAGTAGAGATGATTCTAGATCTAAAAAACCAAAAACGGGTAAATTTTTGAAAAAACAGGAGACTTTCTATTCAGGGGGTTCTGATAAATTCTATAACGCGTTAAAAGAAAAATTATTTGAAATTTTAGGTGGTAAAACATGCTCCAGCTGTGGATTCAATGATGAAAGAGCACTAGGATTTGGATATGTTCATGATGAGGATACTTTTGATGATGTTCGAAGAGGAGGGTCTGCATCTTCATGGGGAAAATATATCTCCGATCCTCAATTGGCAAAAAATGAACTAAAAATTCTCTGTCTAAACTGTAATGAACTCAAAAAACCCACTTCACCTCCAGAAAGAAAAACTAGTGATTTCAAGAAAAAAAATAACCGTTTTCCAAGATAATAATTGAAACCAAACCTGGTAATTTATTAAAACTTTAATTATAATAATTCAGACCTTAAATCATGAATGGTGACTTTAAAGCTCTTGGAATAAGTCTAATCGTAATCGTGGGTGTTGTTGGTCTTTGGGCTGCTTTTGGCATGTAGAATTTAGAATACAAATTTCGTTAATCTAATAATATTTAAGACTAGTATCATAAAGTACAGGAATTGTTTTGAGTGTTCATTCTTTTACTATTTCGATATCCTGATCAAAAACCATTGCCGATGTGATCTTGTGTTCCTTTTCCATTACAGATTGTATAAAATCAGTAAAGATTTCTACTTGACTTCCATCTTTTAGGAGAAGACTGTGGGCTGATTTGTCTTTCAATTCAACTATCACTTCATTTTCAATAACGTTTAGAATTTTTGTAATGTATGTTTCATTTGAGTCCTTGATAAAAATAAGACTAGATAGTTTTTGGGATTCGTATTTATCTTCACAACTTACTTTAACTTTCATTTATTCTCATAAAGAAATTGGTCAATCTGATCTTTTGCTTTCTCTCTTTTTTCCTGATGGACTTTAAGAAATGCATTTATTTTTTCAATTAGAATTCCTTTCAGTTCTCCAGTAAGCATCTTTCCTGACTTATAATCATCATGGATTGATTTTAATTTATTATCATCTGGCTCAAAAAATATTCTTAGGTATTGGTATGATACATCAACGTCAGGATTACCTCCAATTTTTCGGTGTTGTTCAATGTCTGGCTGACCACCTGAAAATGCATACTTGTTAATTTTCTTTTTTACCGCATCAGGTGTGTCAGTAGTGTATACTGTTCCATTTTCATTGGATGCTGACATTTTTCCTCCTGGGCCCTCAAGTCCTGGAATCATAATGTTATGAATTAAAGCTGGTTTTATTTTTCCTATCTTTGGTGCAACATCTCTTGTAATTCTAAAATGAGGGTCTTGATCTACTCCTAAGGGAATCAATACGGGTTTATCTTCAATAAAACATGGAGCTGATTGTAGAGATGTATAAAATATCATTCCGATATTTGTTTCATTTGTAAACCCAAAAACTCCTTTAGTGTTTGAAAAATTAACCTTTTTTGCGACTTGAGCTGCAATGGGGTAAAGAGTTTGAATATTTCTTGTATTGATTATAATTTTGGTATTTTCTGGTTTGAATCCAAGAGCGATAAAATCTAATGCATTTTCATATGCAAATTTTTTTGTATCTTCTAAGGTTAAATTTGATTTTGCGTAAAATTTTTCATCATCTGTTAGCTGAAAATACATGTTTACATTAAATTTTTCTTGAAGCCATTTTGAAAATACCCATGGTACCAAATGTCCAATATGAGTATGACCTGATGGTCCTCTTCCCGTATAAAGAAAGAATTTCTTACCTTTTTCATAATCTTCCAAAATCCTATCCATTTCTCTATGCGAGAAAAAAACCCCTCGTCTGAGCATAAAGTGGTCCTCTCCTGTATTTTTTTTAATTCTATCAAGAAGTTTAGATGTAATTCTTTCAGTACCAAATTGTTTGGTTAATTTATCATAATCAATATCGCCTTCAACATACCATGGGGTTACAATAAAGTCCTCAGTTGACATTCAATTTCACTTAGGTTAAGGTTTAAAAAGTCTTTTTCGAACTTTCTGCTATTGTCACAAGTTTTTCACGAAATTGAAAAAAAAATTATTTCTGTATTGAAAATTGAATCAAAACTAACTCCAGAAAAACTTGAGAAATTAACACAACTTTCCCCTGATCAAATTAGACGTGGAATTGAATGGCTTAAACTCAAAGAATTAGCAATTGTAAACGAATCTAAAAATGTTGATTTTAGTTTAGGAAAAAATGGATTAGAGTCTTTTCAGAAGGGATTACCTGAAAGAAGGTTATTAGATTTAATAAAAAAAGGCCCAATGGACATATCAGATTTACAAAAAGAACTTGGATTTATTTTTGGTCCTGCTATGGGTCTAGCAAAAAAGAATGATTGGGTAAACTCGGATGGAAGTAACATTTCCCTAAAAAATTACCCATCTAATTTTCCTGGAGAAAAAACTCTAAAACAAATCGGAGATGGTATTATTTCTGAAACTAAAATTGACAAGGATGATTTAGCCAGTCTAATGAAGAGACCTGATTTTTTAGTTGAAAATATAGTTAAAACAAAGGAAATCACATTAACAAAAACTGCTCAAACTTTGGATGTTACGAGTACAAATTCTGGAGCAATTGATGTTCAGGCAAAAGTCCCTGAAGTATATGTTGCAAGAACGCATCCACTAAAAGATACAATTGATGAAATCCGTGAAATATTTGTCACTCTGGGTTTTACTGAAGTTTTGGGAAACATGACTCAATCAAGCTTTTGGAATTTTGATGCTCTGTTTACTCCACAAGACCATCCTGCAAGAGAATTACAAGATACGTTTTATCTAGATGGTATTTCTGCCAAAAAAATTGGAACTTCAGAACAGATTAGAAAAGTTTCTGAATCTCACAAGAAAAATTGGAGATATTATTGGGATATCAATGAAGCACGAAAAATGGTTCTAAGAACTCATACAACGTGTGTAACCATTAAACATCTAGCTGAAAACAAACCAGATGAAGCTAGAGTTTTCTCATTGGGCCGTGTGTTTAGAAATGAAAAAGTCAGCTACAAACATCTTGTTGAATTTAATCAAATTGAAGGTGTTGTTGTTGGAAAGAATGCCTCTTTGCGAAATTTAATGGGAATTCAAAGAGAATTTTATAAACGAATTGGAATTACAAAAATAAAATTTTGGCCAACATTTTTCCCATACACTGAACCTTCTCTTCAGACAATGGTGTATAATGAAAGATTAGGAAAATGGATTGAACTGTTTGGAATGGGAATTTTCAGACCAGAGGTAACTAAACCTCTTGGAATCACTAAACCCGTTCTTGCATGGGGTGGAGGTATTGAAAGAATTGCCATGCTAAAGTATGGTCTAGATGATGTAAGGGAATTTTACAATAATAATCTCAATTGGCTAAGGAGTGCTAAAAAATGCCAGTAGTTACACTGTCTTATTCTAGACTCCAAAAATTAATTGGAAAAGTCTCAAAAAAACAAATCTCTGATTCTTTACCCTTTTTAGGGCTAGATATTGAATCAGACGACAAAAACTATGTCCGAGTTGAGTACAGTCCAAACAGACCTGATTATTCTACCGATATTGGTATTGCCTTAGGTTTACAAGGTTTACTTGGAATTAAAACTGGAGCACTAAAACTCAAAATAAAAAAATCAAATGAATATTCAATTAATGTCAAATCTAGTGTTGCTAAGATTCGTCCCTTCGTAACAGGAATTGTTGCAAAAAATGGTAAAATTAACGAAGAAATCCTTGAACAACTCATACAAATGCAAGAAGATCTTCATATGGGAATTGGTAGAAAGCGAAAAAAATCTTCAATTGGTATTCATGATCTTGATAAAATTTCATTTCCTCTAACATATACCACAACTAACAGAAATGCAAAATTCATTCCCCTAAAGTCAACTAAAGAAAGCACTATTTCTGAAATACTTGAAAATACAGATGTAGGTAAAGATTATGGGTATATTTTAGGAAATTCTGCTCAGGTTCCGATAATAATTGATTCAAATAATGATGCGGTGTCTTTTCCTCCTATAATTAATGCTGCAATTACAACTATTACAACTAAAACAAAAAATCTCTTTGTTGAAGTAACTGGCATCAATAAAGATGATGCTGAAGATATGCTCTCAGTTGTTGCAACCATTCTACAAAGTGCTGGCTTTACTTTAGAATCTGTTAAAATAACAGGTGCAAAAAATTCATCACCAAAACTTGATCAAAAGAAAATCTCTATCAGCCCTACGCTGATTAATCAAACACTTGGTTTGAATCTTAATACTTCAAAAATAATCTCATCATTAAAAAAATCTAGATTGGATGCATCAACTAAAGGCAAAGATATTGTATGTACAATTCCTGCATATAGATTTGACATTTTTGGACCGATGGATCTAGTAGAAGAAACTGCTTTAGGTTATGGCATTCAAAATCTTGAGCCTACTTTGTCTCCTTCCCAAACTCTTGGTCAAATAAACCCTGTATCTTCTCAACTAAAATCACTTAGTCAAATAATGATCGGTCTTGGATATCTTGAAGCTTTGAATTCAAGTTTAACAAGCAAAAGAGTTCTTTATGACATGACTAATAGGGATACAACAAAAATTATTTCCGTACTTGATTCAAAAAGTCAAGAACACACAATTTTACGAGATTCAATACTTCCTGGATTACTAGAAAATCTTTCTAGAAATATTCATGAATCCTATCCACAAAAATTATTTGAAACAGGAACAATATTTCTTAAAAATAACCCAATAGATGAGAAAACTACTTTGGCTGCTATTTGTGCACACCAAGAAGCAAATTTTACTGAAATAAAATCGATTTTACAGGCAGCACTAAAAACTGGTTTTAATTTAGAAATAGAAACAAAGACTTCAGACCATGAAACTTTTCAGCAAGGCAGAACTGCTTCTATTTTAGTTCATGGAAAAACAGTTGGAATTATGGGGGAAATTAATTCAAAAACAATTGAAAATTATAAAATTCGTGTTCCAGTTGTAGGTTTTGAAATTAACCTATCTGGATTAATATTTGACTAAATCTATTCTTAAACGCCCAAGAGCAGGCATACAGACGGATTAGGATGATGCGATCGTATTGATACCAATGATTTCTAATTCACCCAGGTATGCTACATGTAGGGCACCCCCGGTTTCAGAACCCAAGGAGGTTTTGGCTAAAATACCAATGATCTTGTGCGAGTCAGAACCGGGGAACATTTGATTAATCAAAGAAATAAAGCAACCTTGTAGCAATAGAAAAATGAATTGGTAAATTACTGGTTAGCGAAACAAGAACCAAGCGGACCAAGGGGATATAGTTTTGAAACTCTAAAAAAAGACAAGAAAACAATTTGGGATGGTGTCCACAATAATCTTGCTTTAAAACATATGAAAAATATGTCTGTGAGTGATCTAGTTTTATTTTATCATACAGGTACTGAACGACAAGCTGTTGGAATAATGGAAATTATTTCAAAACCATATCCTAATCCAAAAGAAGACAACAAAAGGTTCATTGTAGTTGATGTAAAATACAAAAAACCATTAAAACGACCAGTTACTTTAGATGAAATTAAAAAACAAAAAAAATTCAAAGATTGGGAACTAGTTCGAATTTCTAGATTGTCTGTAATGCCTGTACCTAAAGATATTTGGGAAAGTGTTCTTAAAATTTCTCAAAATTAACCCCTTGAAATCGCTTTATTGATATAGGCGATTTGTTTATTATGAAACATGGCAACAGCTTATGTTTTAATAAACTGTGAACTAGGTTCTGAAGAAGCTATTATACAGCAATTGAAGGGTCTAGAAGG
>JAQBBT010000034.1:0-8363 GCA_032125915.1 Nitrososphaerota archaeon | reverse complement strand
CATGTACAAAATATCATTAATTACCGGCGATGGGATTGGTCCTGAGATTTCTGATTCTGCAGTTGCTGTATTAAATACGATTCACGATAAACTTGACTTGAAATTTGAAATCACAAAACTACGTGCAGGAGATGCGGCGTTAAAAGAAACAGGAAATGCACTTCCAGATGAAACAATTAATGCAATAAAAAAATCTGACGCATGTCTTAAAGCTCCCGTGGGTGAGAGTGCAGCTGATGTAATTGTAGTTCTAAGGAGAATGCTTGACCTTTATGCCAATATTCGACCTGCAAAGTCCTATCCTCACATGCCTGCACTGCGAGATGATATTGATATGGTCATTGTTAGAGAAAATACTGAAGATCTTTACACTGGAAAAGAATTCAGTTTAGGTAATGTGGCAGTTGCTTTAAGAATAATCAGTGAGGCTGCATCAAAAAGAATTGCAAAATATGCATTTGAAACTGCAAAGATTCGAGATTCTATGAGAAAGGTAACATGTGTTCACAAATCCAATGTCATGCGAATTACAGATGGATTGTTTGCAAAATCTTGTTCTGAGGTGGCACAAGACTATCCTGATATTTCGTTTGAACAAATGTATGTTGATGCATGTGCGATGAATTTAATTCGACAGCCAGACCAATTTGATGTTATAGTTACCACCAATTTGTTTGGAGATATTTTATCTGATGAATCATCACAAGTAGTTGGAGGTTTGGGGATGGCACCTGCTGCCAATATTGGGGATAACTTTGCATTGTTTGAACCAGTTCATGGGGCTGCTTTTGACATTGCAGGTCAAAACATTGCAAATCCATCATCATTTTTACTATCAATTAAGATGATGTTTGATTGGCTTGGAGCAAAAAATAATGACTCAAAATGTTTTGAAGTTGGACAAAAATTAGAGTCAACTATTTTTGATCTAGTAAAAAATGGGATAAAGACTAAGGATATTGGCGGAGATAAAACCACCACAGAATTTACAAAAGAAATTACTGATAAATTCTAAATTCTTTTTGTTTTCCAATACGCTTAAGTTTACGCCAAATGCAGAAAATTAACGGAATGGTTAGAATTGATGATAAAAGGTATCTGGAGCTATTACGACAAAAAAAAGAATTAGAAAATACCAGACCTCATGATGTTGATGCAATGAGACGATGGAAACATTCCATGAGTAAAATCCTGCAAGAACTAGAATTATTCCATTAACAAAATTCTTAAGTTCGTACAAAATTTAGAACGATATGAATTGCCATCAAAAAAGTGAAGCTCATGTTTGGAGATATTCTAAGCACACTAAAATGCGTAGATGTGTAAAGTGTAAATCTAGAATTAAAATCACTAAAGAAGAATTTGCCCTTAAATGGGGAGTAAGAAAAAGCATAGTCAATTAGGCTATTTTCTTTTTTCTAAACCCTGCTAATTGATATATTCTATGGACAAATATTGAATACTATGACTAAATCCAAAAATAAGATTGGATCACAAAAAAACAAGAATAACAAAACAAAACCTGAAAATCTAATGAAAAAACAATATTTGGAATCTTTTGAGGAATTAAAAAAATCCATAAAAGACAATCAAACATAAGAAACAAAACTCAAATCAAAAATGAAGTTTATTTTCCTATGTTATATTTTACTAAATTTTGAGCGTTAATTTTTACAAAAGCAAATTCTTTAACAGGTTTTAACCACTATGAAAGCAAAGTTGCTTACCTAATATACTGGATGTAACACACAATATGTGTGAAATATTGCGCTGATTGTTTAACTCCAATTAATCGGAATTCATCTGATGAGTATTGTAATTTTTGTAAGCGGGATAGAGACAATAAAGAAACCGTCAAGCCTACGGCATAATTTCTTTATTCCTAAAAAATAGATAAAACAACCAATTTTTATCTTCATCACTACTCCCAATTATATGGCGACATTAACTAACAAAGATAAAAGAATCAAACAATTAGAAAATGATCTAAAACAAGAAAGAAAAATAATCGACACATTAAAGAAAAGAATTACTACCCTAGAAAAAAGAAAAAGAAACTAAAAATAAAATCAACAGATAAATCAAAAAAGCAAGTCTATAATTTTCATCTCTAATTTTTCACTGAAATTACCATCTCTATTGAAAAATTTTACGTTGAGTGATTTTTGTGTCCTCTAAGAGTCAATTTTTAGACTATCTTGTATGAACTCAATAGCTCGTTTGAAATCTTTGTTAGATACATCCCCTTCCACTAGGAGTACTTTTGTTTTGTAATATGTAACTGGGAATTTACCACTCGATGAAACGATATCAAAGGTTTCAATAAGTGATTTATTCTCACTTGGACAAGGAGTAATCTTGACTAGTTTTTTCAGACCTCTTTTAATTTTCCCATAATCCTTAGTATTTACATTCTTGAAACTAACCATATTTCGTATGACCAAATATTGATGTTATTAATGATGTAAAAACAATTTCGTATAATTTACAGATGCCCAGAAAATTTGAGATTCTTTGAGTTGACACTAAAAGGTTGAAAAATCATATTTGTACATTACTGGATCTATTTCTTGGAATCTACCGTATTTTGATAAATTGCCAATTTTTATTAATCGCATTTTCTAGGCAAGTGTACATGGCTGACTGCTGTATTTGTAAGATCAACAAGGCTACTCTAAAAATTACTGATGGTAACCCAGATTATAAAGGCAAACCTATCTGTAGTGAATGCCAAGGATACAGAAAACTATTACGTGAAACAAAATAGATTATTCTGATTCTTTATTCTTATTTTTTGCAACCCATTCTTCATACATTTTGATTAGGTTATCTACGTCCTGTTGATTTTCAGAATAAGTCAAAATCACTGCAAATGCTCCTTTTTTGTCATGACCTCTTGCAAAATATCCCCAAAAAGAATCCGGAAGCTTCTGAAAATTATTAGAGTCATGTGATACGCCGATTAGGTTATTTCCAATTACCTCTACTACTTTTGTCGCATCTTCTTTTTCAATCATGTATGCTGATATTTTTTTCCTAATAAAAATATGATTTTAAAAAAATTCTCTTTTAATGTTTATGGTTTTAGCCTATCAGGATCTCTTGGATACAAAACAACTTCTCGTACATTATCTATTCCAATTAACGTGGTCATGAGTCTATCTAACCCCATCCCCCATCCTGAATGTGGTGGCATGCCCCAATCAAAAGTTTGGAGATGGTCTGCAAATTGGGCAGGATCCAACCCTTGCTCTGTAAGTCTTGATTTTAACAAATCCGTGTTGTGGAGTCTTGTTCCCCCTGATGACAGTTCTAGATATCCGTATTGAAGATCAAATGAGCGTGAAAGTGTAGGGTCTTCATCTTTTTCTCGTATGTAAAACGGTTTTAATTTCATGGGCCAATCCATGAGAAAATAAAAGCCTGGATGTTTCTGACCAATCATTCTAAGATGAGAGTCAAGCAAATCATCACCAAATTCCACTTTCTCTCCTTCTTGTTTTAATTCATCAATTACCTGGCTGTATGTTATTCTCTCAAATGGCGAGGATGGTATCTCTATGGTGTGGCCAATAATTTCTTGCTCTTTTTTGCAATTCTCTGCTGTATACTTGTAGACCTCCATTACCAAAGATTCTAAAATATCCATTACGTCATTGTAATCCATAAAGGCTGCCTCAATATCCACGCTGGTAAATTCACTTAGATGACGACCAGTATGTGATTTTTCTGCTCGGTAAAAATTAGATATTTCATACACTCTTTCTAATCCTAATGTCATTTGCTCTTTGTATAACTGGGGACTCTGGGCAAGATATGCTGTTTTTCCAAAATAGTCCAGTGAAAACAAGTCTGCCCCGCCTTCACTAGCACTGCCGATAATTTTGGGAGTTGTAATTTCAATGAATTTTTTTTGTGATAATGTGTTTCGTAATGTTTCTAAAACATGATGTCTCAATTTAAAAATCGATGCGGTCTTTTGATTTCTCATATCCAGAGCACGGTGGTTTAGTCTTGTGTCTATGTTACTTTCTAATCTTCCAATTGGATCAATTGGTAAGGGGTGGATTGCTTTTGCTAATACGTCAATCTCTTCTGCCTTTATCTCAAAATTAAAGTCACGTGCTTTGGTTTCTTGAACTATTCCCTTTATGCTAACTACGCTTTGTCGATTCAATTCCTCCAGATTGTCATTTAATTCTCCTTTAACTATAACTTGTGAAATACCAGAAACATCTCGAAGTGTAATGAATGTCATTTTTCCTAATTTACGAAGATCCTCAATCCAGCCTCCCAAGACTACTTGCTTTCCAATTAAATCTACATTGAGCTCTGAGATATCATGTGTCTTTACAAATCCCAATCAAATCACGCTCTTTTATTTTCAAATTCTATCTCAATGTCAAGGTTTCGGGCATTTTTAACAATTTGAATTACAGTTTCCATATTTATTGGGAATCTTGGGGTCCATTTTCCTGATACTACTGCCTTTGTTTTTTGAATTCCTCCAAGAGCCCAGACAGAGTTTATGGACAAAATTTTAGTTGGAAAAAACATGTCTTCTATGAATTTTTGATCATTTTCTTCTGCCTCTACAAGCCAAATTTTTCCTTTGAATTGATCCTGAAGAAGTCTATAGAGGACCCTACTTTGTCTTATTATCATAATATCATTTTTTGAAAATGATAGAACAAAATTTCCGTCAAACTCTTTGCAAGAATATAGTGTGAATTTATCGATCTCTTGGTTTGATTTTGCCAACTGTGCCAATTTGATTGATGCATCAACATCTGATTTTGTCAGTTGACCCTCATCCACTTTTTTTTCACATAGTGGACAAAGAATGGAATTTTTTGCGTCAAAAATACATATTGGAAGTTTCATTTGAACCGACTTTATTCATTCTAGCAAAGTTGTTTATATCCTTTAGTGAAAAGCAGAAATCCTAGGACCGATCAATGAAAGGCATGAAGTTATCTGTAAAAGATCTAATTGCTCGTTACTCTTCTTCACTGGGTCCTGTGTATGCAGTAGATAATGTCAATTTTGATTTGGCTGAGGGACAGTCAATAGGTATTGCAGGAGAAAGCGCATGTGGAAAAAGCACACTGGGCCTTTCAATGATTCGAATGCTTTTCTGGAGGTAAGACACAAGGACAGGTTATTTTAGATGATGAATCTATTTTGGATCTTTCTGAATCAGAGTTTGATGAAAAATTCAGATGGAAAAAAATATCTATGATTTTTCAGGGTGCAATGAATTCTCTTGATCCTGTTTTTACAATTAATGATCAATTCGTAGAGGTCTTGAAGCAACATAAATTCCAAGGAGATATAGATGAAACTATTATTGATGCAATTCATTCTGTCAGTCTTGATAAAATGGTTTTGAAAAAATATCCTCATGAACTTAGTGGTGGAATGAAACAAAGAGTGGTTATTGCTATGGCCTTACTCTTAAAACCAAAGTTTGTGATAGCAGATGAGCCGACAACTGCTTTGGATGTACTTATTCAGGCACAAATTGTTAACCTTCTAAAAAAACTCAAAAAAGATGGAATGTCATTTATGCTCATTACCCACGATTTGGCTGTTTTATCAGAAATTGCAGATAAGATTGGAATTATGTATGGCGGACAAATGGTAGAATTTGGTTCTTCATTTGAAATCTACAAAAATCCAAAACATCCTTACACTCAAGGATTGTTAAAATCTATTCCAACACTTCGAGGAAATGTGCCAACATACATCAAGGGAATTCCTCCCAGTCTACTAGAGCCGCCAACAGAATGCAGATTCATAGAAAGATGTCCTCTTGCAATTGAGAAATGCAAAAAACTTCCACCTAAATTTAAGACAGAAACAGGATATGTTCAGTGCTGGTTGTATGAAGATGAAGCACTATCTAATTAGAATTTAGATATTCGTTATCTACCTTCTTAAGATAAAGTTCTTGAATCTCTGAGATTTCTCTTCCTGCTGTATTTTTACAAATCATTTTAGCATAGTTTATCATGTCTTGCTCTGTTCCATTTTTTTCAATCTCTTCGAGTCTTTGGAATGTCTGTCGTTCAAGCTCCATCACATTTCTGAGCTCTCCGCTTAGTTGGGTAATGTCCATTTTCTGATAATCTTTTGGGACTCTAAAATTCATCTCTTCAAGTAATTTGCGAATCTCATCTACCGTCACAAGTTTAATGAATTAATTATTCTAAAAAAAGTTAACCCTTGATCTGGTTTTGCTTTTTATGCTCTAAAACATGTTTGAGGCCATCAGTCATGCTGAGAGAATCTAATTCAATTTCACAGTATGGACATTTCAAGATCTTATTTAATTTCTAAATATTTTTTTACAATGGGCAAACAGGAATCAATGATTCTTAGCATCTCTGTCCGAATTACTTTTTTATCAATTGAAATCCATATGCGTAATTTCCCAATTGCAAATGAAATGATCTGAACTTTTTGTCTTTCTTCCCACACAAACTCAGTTTCTCCAAGAACCTTATCAAAGAAACTCTCAAGATCTGTTTTAATGGCAATGTGTGAGAATTGATATTTTGTATTTTCAGTATCTAAAAGTGGATCTAACTCATCTCTTCTTTTATAGGCAATTAGGGTTCCTCGTTCACTAATGACCCCTACAAACCTAATGTATGGGCTTATCGCGGTTACGTTATCGCAAATTTTGGTATAAACAATTTTGTCCAATTGCCTTTGGTCTAAAAATATGATATTTTAATGATTATACTTGTCAGGAATCAATTATTACAAAAAATCAACCTCTAGTTCGATTTTGTTAAATAATCCATAATGCGTGCTTGAAGTGTGGATTTTGCGGCAATCTTTCCATTTGCTCCTGAAATAGGATATATCGGATTAACTTTGGTAAGTTTTTTTGGCTCCCTAATTCCCTTTGTTCCTTTACCTTCGTTTCTTTTATTGGCTACAATGTCTGTAGGGGATCAATTTGATTTGCATGCATTGGCAATAATTTCTGCAGTTACTGCAACTGCTGCCAAGGTAATTGTGTTTTCGGTAAGTTATGAGGGAAGGCGAATAATTGGGGAAAAATCAAGAAAACGTATGCGTCCATTTGAGCGACTGGTAAAAAGATATGGTGCAGGAGCTGCATTTTTTGCAGCAGCAACACCAATGCCTGATGATTTAATCTATATTCCATTAGGTCTTGCAAAATATAATCCAAAACGATTTTTTATTGCTACACTAACTGGAAAACTTGTTCTAAGCTATGTGATTGTATTTGTCTCACACTATATGGGATTGTCTTTGGTTGAACCTTTTCTTGAGGATATCGAGGATGTGACTACTATCTATATTGGAATAATTATCTTTGCTGCAATGATGACATCTGTTGTAGTTTTACTTCTCAAGCTAGATTGGCAAAGAATAATGGGGCGATTCGCTCCCTGGACACTTGATGAGAACAATGATGACCAAGATTGATTTATTTAAATTTTAAATTGACCATTTTAGAAAAACAAAAAGACAATATATCTTGGGTCCTAAAGAAATAAAGAAAATTATGAATAGTTTAAAGGGTCATATGACTAGGTAATGTCTAAGAAAATTAAATGTCAATGCAGTCATTGCAATTGTTGCCAAGAATTTGAATCAATAGACTGAGAATTACTACTAGATCTTATTACCTATGGCAGAGTGGATGCAAAAAGAGTAGAGTATCTTTCAAGTAGAGTGGGAAGTAATCTGTGCAAAAATTGTTTTACAGGAATACATTTGTCAAACAAATAAAATTAGATTAAACTTTGAATTCATTTTTTTAATCTATCCAAAAAATAATTTAAAATTAAAACTCATGAATTTAATGATAAAATCAATTAATGCTTTAAACGAAAATAGGAAACGAGGGTGCACTGGAAAATCCTGATCGAAATTCAGATACTTCTATCTTTTTCGCGTTTTCCTCTTTTCTATCTGACCACCTCCTCAAAGCTTTCTCTTCGATTTCGGTAGATATGATAGCTCCTCGTCGTATTAATAACACAAAAATGAAATTTAAGTAGTTCTCTAAAAATTATAAATAATTGTTCATAAATATGCCTAAATTTCATACATTTGTAAATAGTGTTATTTTTCTTGTTAGTGGAACGGGGAATTATTTCAGTGTTGGATTCAAATCATCACCCAAAAAAAAGAATCTGCTGTAGTATTATTTTATTACTTACTTGTTCTTAATAACATAAAATTAATCAATACAACATGCCAAAATGTATGAACTGCCAAGAAGATTTTATTCCAAAAGAATCCAGTTTTTGTTCTCAAGATTGTGCCTATATCCATTTAGGACGATTGTTCTTGCACTGACTGAGTAACTAAAAAAT
>JAQBBT010000033.1:0-4619 GCA_032125915.1 Nitrososphaerota archaeon | reverse complement strand
AACTGCCACCTATGGCTCAGAACTAGCACCACAAGTACAACAACTCAGAGAACTTCGAGATAGCAAACTACTCCAAACCGAATCTGGTTCTGCATTTATGGAATCATTCAATGATTTCTACTATTCATTTAGCCCAATAATTGCCGATTATGAGCGTGAAAATCCAGTATTCAAGGAAGCTGTCAAACTATCAATTACTCCAATGATTTCTAGTCTTTCAATCCTGAATCATGTGGAAATGGAAACAGACGCTGAAGTTTTAGGATATGGGGTGATCTTGATTCTTTTGAATGTTGGAATGTATGCAGGAATTCCCGCAATGGTTGTTGTAGGAATTAGAAAGAAAATTTAGATTCTAAACTACACGCTTAAGTTCAAAATCCTTGTAGATAATTCATGACCGATGAGAAAAAAATGAAAATTATGTGTAAATGGTGTAATGTTTCTAAAACTTGTCATATTGTTAGTCAAGAAATTACAGATCATCATGGAACATATGGAATAGATAGTGTTATGATGGCTAAAGTCAAAATCCACAAACATTTCAAAGGAAAAAATTATTGTAAAGGCTCAGATAGAACAATTACTTTGCCTCTAGATAAGACGCAAAAAGATAATGAAAGGAACAGATGATTAGATTCTAAACTCTTTTACCATTTAAGGCCAGACATAGAAAATTTTGAAAAATAACTAAAGTAAAATGGAACACTAAAATGATCACAAATTAGGTACCGGCATTATGTTCTTTTAAAACTCTTTTGAAATATTAAATCCAATATTACTAATTATTGATGGAGAAATTAGTTTAACATCTTTATCATCTGATATTATTTGAAAAACAATTGAAATCATTTCTTGAATAGCAAGATGTTCATCTTTATACAAAGTTCTTTTAGCATTCTTTATTGAATCTAAAAATGTAAATCCGTTATCTATCTGAAGTAATTCCCTTAATAGTTGAACACCTATGTATATTTTTTCATTAACATCTTTATGGTGATAATCTTGTTTTATTCTCTTTATTTCATGTTGGAGGGATTGGTAATCTTCATGGGAAATTCTTTCGATGAGTTGCAATGAACTTTTGTGGTAATTTTCAGTAATGTGGTAGAACTTTTTATTTCCAGTTTGGGATACGGATAGAATATTTTTCTCAATTAATCTGTTTTTTGTTTTCTCAAAGGTTGTTTTTGCCATGTATTTGGGAACAATTGATTTAATCAGAGCATTGTGATGCAAATTGGGATTCTTTTGAACTTCTTGTAGTATGGCCCTTTCACGCTCAAATGACGTTTCTTCAGGCTCAATTTGACTCATCATACCTAGGTCGACCTATTCTGATCATGTCAATTTTAGTGGATAATCTACCTACTTCAAAATTTTTTACCAAAGTAATAATTTTTGAACCAAATTCACTGAAAAGCAATTTTTTGCACAAATTCATAATCAATATTTTCAGTAGGTTATTATCTAAATTTTAAAGGTGAACAATATGGAATTAATTAAACAAAATTCTCCAGTATTATTTTATTTTAATCCATCAAAAAAATGGCTTGTTAAGATTTCAAAAAAAGAATTGTTTCATACTCACATTGGAATTTTAAAACATGCCGATGCTATTGGAAAAGAATATGGTTCTAAAATAACCACAAACAAGGACAAGTACGTCTATCTTCTAAAACCAACAATGTATGATTATGTAATGAAAATTCAGCATGGTACACAAATTGTATATCCAAAAGATCTTGGTTACATTGTCGCAAGAGCAGGAATTCAAAATGGCCAAAAGATTGTAGAGATTGGAACAGGAAGTGCATCACTAACATCTTTTGTTGCAAGTATAGTAAAACCAAGAGGGCATGTATACACATTTGATGTTGATGAAAATTTTATGAAGATAGCTGCAAAGAATCTAAAAAAATGTGGAATGGAAAAATATGTCACACAAGAAAATTTAGATATTAAAACTGTAAAACAGGTTCCAGTAACTGATATGGATGTAGCTTTAATAGATTTAGGAGATCCTTGGACTGTAATTCCTCAAGTTCGTCAAATGCTAAAGGGGAGTGGCGCTGTCTTTGCAATTTGCCCTACAATGAATCAACTAGAAAAATTAACCATGGCATTAATTGAAAATGAATTTACAGATATTGAATCAACTGAACACATACTGCGAACTATAGAAGCAAGAGAAGGAAAAACCAGACACTCGTTTCAGGGAATAGGCCATACTACTTACCTGTGTTTTGCACGAAAGGCATTTTTTGATAGAGGATCAAGGAAAAAATCAGAGCCAAAATCAGAGACTAAAAAAAAGACACCTGAAAAGAAAACCAAAAAAACCACCAAAACAACAATCAAAATAACTAAAACAAAAAAAGTAAAACCCTCAAAATCAAAGTAAAAAACAAGATTTATTCCTCTAAAATTAACTCATAATGTATTGACACCACAACAACTTCAGGCATCGATTGTCAAAAAATTCATTCCTGCAAGAAAATCTGACTCCCGAAAGGGTGAAAATGGGATTGTTTTGGTAGTAGGGGGGAGCTACATCTATCACGGTGCACCTATCTTATCCTCAATTGCTGCCCTGCGTTGTGGAACGGATCTTGTATACACATCAGTTCCTAAAATTAATGTCTCTGCAACTCGTGCAATCTCTCCTAATCTTATTGTCATTCCTTTAGTTGATCAAAAATTAACCCGAGGGGCTGTAAACAAATTGCTTGGTGTAATTCCAAGAAATCTGGATTCTGCAACAATTGGGATGGGACTAGCAGTACAGGAAAGAAATTCATTACTGCTTTTGATAAAATCCCTTTTAGATAGAGATGTTAGATTATCTCTTGATGCAAGTGCATTGGTTCCGGAAATTCTTCCATTATTATCTGACAAAAATGTAGTTGTAACTCCACATGCTGGTGAGTTTAAGAGATTATTTGGAGATGTACCGCCAAATTCTAAAAAAGAAAGAATATCTCTTGTAGAAAAAAATGCTAAAGATAATGGAATCACAATTCTACTGAAAGGCTCAACTGATGTAATATCTAATGGCAAAAAGACATTTCTTTACACAAAAAAAATTCCTGCAATGACTGTTGGCGGAACAGGTGATGTGCTTTCTGGATTGACTGCAGGGATGCTTGCAAAAAATCGTGATACTTTAGAGTCGGCAGCAGCTGCCACTTTCATTAATGGACTAGCTGGCATGGCCACTCAAAAGAAATTGGGTTTGCACATGACATCGATGGATCTTTTAGATGAGATTCCAAATGTAATGAAGCCATTTGATAAAATCGTGTGATTGTATTGAGTACGCTCAAACATGTAGATTCTAATATGAATAACCTAATCTCTGATTTACAAACTCTGATTCGTCAACCAAGTGTATCTGCAAAAAATGAAGGTATTGAAAAATGCGCAAAACTTGTAAAAAAAATGCTCAATAAATCAGGAATTCATTCTGAAATTTTGCGTCTAAAAAAAGGTATGGCGCCAATCGTTTATGGGGAGGTACAATCAAAGAAAAATAATTCTAAAACTCTAATGTTTTACAATCATTATGATGTCCAACCAGCTGAACCCTTTGACTTGTGGGATGATCCTCCCTTTAGTGGAAAATTAAAAGGAAACAAGATTTTTGGGAGGGGCTCTACTGATGACAAAGGAGAACTAATCACCCGAATCAAGGCAGTAGAGGCATACCTGAAAACTACTGGAGATGTTCCATGTAATATCAAATTTGTAATTGAGGGTGAAGAGGAAACAGGCAGTGCTCACATTGACCAGTATCTCAAAAAATATAAAAAGAAATTTGCATGTGATGGTGTAATCTGGGAATTTGGATATGTGGATTCTAAAAACAGACCAATAATTGGTTTGGGGATGAAAGGGTTACTTTTTGTAGAATTATCTGTCAGAGAATCTATCCAAGATGCACATTCTAGTTTAGCTGTATTAATCAAAAATCCTGCATGGCGTTTAATTGAAGCTCTAAACACTCTCAGGGATTCAGATGGAAAAATTCTCATTAAGGACTGGTATTCTGATGTAAAACCATTTTCAAAAAAAGATTTGGAACTTATTTCCAAAGAACCATTTGATGAAAAATTCTTCAAAAAAGAATTTGGAATAAAATCATTTGTAGCAAACAAGACTGGCCTTGATGCAAAAAAGGCTCTTGCTGGAGGAGCAACGTGCAACATTGCGGGGTTTATTTCTGGATATACTGGAGATGGGGCAAAAACTGTTCTTCCAGGTGATGCTTTAGTTAAAATTGATTTTAGATTGGTTCCTCAAATGGATCCTAAAAAACAAGTTCAAAGATTAAAGAAACATCTTCAATCAAAAGGATACTCTGATATCAAGATTAAGACATTTCATGGAGAGGCAGCAGCTAGGACCAATTCTTCTGATCCTTTTGTATCTCAGGTAAAGGAGGCTGCTGATGAGTCATTTGGAACCTCGATTCTAAATGTTTCAAATGCTGGTACTGGTCCTATGTACTCTTTTGTCAATAATCTTAATGCTCCCTGCATTTCCATTGGGAGTACTTACATGTTTTCTAAAATTCACTCTCCAAACGAATTTGCAAGAGTTGATCTATTAAAAAAGAC
>JAQBBT010000032.1:0-2868 GCA_032125915.1 Nitrososphaerota archaeon | reverse complement strand
ACTAGCTCAAAGCCTGTATCACATACAATTGGGGTACAGACATCTCCAACTAGCTCAAAGCCTGTATCACATACAATTGGGGTGCAGACATCTCCAACTAGCTCAAATCCATCTCCACCACAATATTGAATTAAACATTCTTCTCCAAATAGATCACCCAGATGACCATCATGTCCATTTACCTCACCATTTTCACTAGGTTGAATAAGATTATAGCTATTCCCTGCAAAATGACAAACAATGCCGGTAGCTGCCTCTGCCGATAAAGTCGAGCTTGAAAAAATACTAAAAGAAATTATGAAAAAAGCAAATGCTAATTTTATTTTGTGGTTTATCATGACTCTGTATTTCAAAAATACATACTATTTGTAATAAAGTGGAGTTTGTGTCATGAGGTTTTTTTACACTTTATTTTCAACATCATGACTAAAATTATTGCGTCATAAATTTTTGTTACAGTTTTTCAAATTCTAGTTTTAAATTATTTTAAAATAAAAATCAATATAATATTTGCAAGGTTTTTTATAATTTTGAATTCGTAACTATTCCTAATTAATTATTTTTTGTTAATAATTTGTTCTGTTAATTTTGATAAATTATGAATGCGTGTTATAGATAATCCAGTTAACCTAGCCAGAGTACTTTCTTTAATTTTTAAAAGATCTCTTGCAACCATGATATTATTCTTGGAGAATTCTTCTAATTCATGAGAATTAAGATTCAGGATGGTAATAGGATATAATTTGTAATCTTCAATTATTTTCTCTAGACTCTGTTTTGGAGGGTATCTCCAAGAAAATATCTGCTGCCCTATGCATTTTGCATATTTTTTAGCATTTTGAGAAATCTTTGTGTTACAAACTATTGCCTCGCTGTCAAATGTTGGACTGGTATCTAAAAATCGTGCGTGTGTATATAAGGCAACTTTTAATCCAATAAACCCTCCACGTGTAGAATGATGTTTGCATTCAATCATGAATTTTTTTTTGTTAGAAATTGCAATCAAGTCAATTTCATGATTGGCGCATTTTCCATTAACTTTACTTCTAATTCCTTTAATTTCTAATCCATAATGCTCCAGGATATTACCAACATAGTTCTCAAAAGCAAATCCGTTTGGTCCTAATTTCATAATGGCCTCTTTTAGTTGATACCGTTGATGTAATGCCCTACCACCTTTTTCTTCAGAAATTGCCTGAAGAACGAATTTGTAAATATTGTTTGTTGGGACTCACTGATAAATACGTGAACGTACTTTTTTTAGAATTTGCCGGGACATTTTTTTATTTGCGCCTGCCCTACGGCAAGTACTTAGAATCTTATTTTCGTTAAACAGTACTCTGCGACCGTTGGCTTTGATTATGAAAGTCTTTTTTGGGGCGATAGTCATTTAAAATATCCATACAAATTAAATTTTTTGAAAATGAAGTTATAAACAGAAAAATGCAAAGGTAAAGAATTTTATTTTTCAAGTAATGAATGTGCCGAATATCTAGGATGATAATTATTTTCAGATCTTCATATTATGGGTAATTTCATTGATTTTGTTCAATTTGAACAAAATGGATTTTGTGTGTATTGTTCATAACATACTTTAGTTTAACATTATTTTTTTCTAAAATTTTTTACTGTGATAAAATCCGGAAATTTCAAAAAGAGGGTAAGAATTGGAATTATTCCAATTATCGCCACATTATTTCTTGTATCTATAGGAATTGTAGGAGAGCAACAAGTTACGGCATATGAAGGTCTTGCTGACAAAAAAGAGTATATTGATTTTCAGGAATACACCGGAAATAGATTGCTTGTTTTTAATGACACTCAAGTAGACTATTGTATTACAGATAATGAGCAAAACTCAGCTTTTAATGACATTGCAGTAAATGCAGTAAAAACATGGCATGACAGAATTGTCGAGGTTACCCAGAATTCTGAAGTGTGGGATATGACTATGCATGTTTACCCACAAGATGAATCAATTTGTGATGGATATGTCAATTATTATGATACACCAGAGTCTACGTTTTTCCAATTATCTGGTGTTGCCGGATTTAGCCATCCTCAAACTCCAGTTGCAAATGTAACAATTTACACAGATGACTATCAAAGTACATTATTGAACATGGCAGAAAAAGATGAGAATTTTTGGAATGATATGACTATGGAAAAATTTCAATATGTTGTAAAAAATCAAGAACATGAACAATTTGATACTGATATGATAAAGAGAATCACATTACACGAAATTGGACATTCTTTAAGTTTGAATCATCCAAATACTGAAGACGGAAATTTACAAAAAGTTTCAGGAATAATGGGATATGACATGTCATATAACCAGATAGATGATGCAGAGGTAACCAATATTGTAAAAGCATATCCCGATGGATTTACCAAAGTTTCAAAATCAGACTCAATTAAACTCGATGGAGATAACAGTAAAAAAATTCTAACGCTTGGAGAGGTAGTAAATCTAACTATTGAGCTTCCAAACCAAAAAGGAAAGTTACCACCATCAGGAATTGAAGTTTATATTTTCCCAGAAGGTTCATCCTCACATAGAACAGAAAACGCTCCAATTAAGATAATCAGAATATTGGGACAAAAACAATTAGTGAATAACGGAGGGTATCTTGAGGACATTCATTCTATTATGACACATTGGGGTTCAGCCACAAAGGTATTATCAATTCAATTTAAGGTAGCAAAAGAATTTGAAAATGCAGACATGATTGTAATTACTCACGATGTTGGGGGATTTGAGAAGCAGTGGTTTTTAGACGATGTACTTTCTGTTAAAAAAGCATTATTCTCTAATCTTTTGCTAGATTTTGAAACAACAGAGTACAAATATTATCTGATGGGCTC
>JAQBBT010000031.1:0-7746 GCA_032125915.1 Nitrososphaerota archaeon | reverse complement strand
TTTCCAGAGATATCCTTCCGTATTTGTCGTAATCTCTAATAGTAGATCTTTTTGGGCCAATCCATTGATTTCAGATTTGCTCGTAGTTCTTTTGGCCTCCAAATGATGGGTGTTTGCAGCATCAATCCAGTCTGAAACAGATTCAAACCCACCGGGCTTTTCCGCCTCCCAACATGAACAGACAACAGACTCTATCATAGCTTGATAGATAATTTTAACCTCATCTAGTTGGGATGCAATTGGGTCTACTTGGATTACACCTAACACATACTTTGGAGAGTCAGAAACACCCACCATGTGAATATTTCCTAGATAATGGCCATCTGAGTCTAAAAGTTCAGTCGATGTACAGTATTCAATTGCATTTTGGATAGATTCATCTGCAAAAAATATACAGTATTCTTCAATTGAAACACCACTCAGCTTCAAAGCCGAAGACATTGAAATGCCATGTGTTTCCAATAAAGATTGAATTTCTTGGTGTGTGTCAGTGTATGAAACTGATAACATATCATATTCAGGTTTCTCAGAGGTTAAAATCATAAAGACTGCAATAATTAGCGCTATTGTAATTCCAAAAAGGATAGGAACTAAAATCTTTTTGTTCATTTTTTTTCTAGTCTACCTTTCCAAGATAAGGTTTTGTAATTTTAAATTGAGATTATATCAAGCTTGGAATCTTTTGTAATGTTAAATTTGTCAATAAATCCTGAAGTCACCTCTAAAATATACATGGCCTCACCGCTTGGGATAATGCTTTGACATGCCATAATTTCAGTGGGAGTTTTACAAGGAGAGATGTTTTTCTCAATGTGAACAATTATTCCATCTTCATTAAACCATATCATGTCAAGTGGAAACTGCATATTTAGCATCCATAAAGAATAAACTCCTGATTCGTTGAAAACAAAGATCATTCCTTGATCATAAGGCAATTGATCTTGAAACATCAAACCCCGAATCCGTCTTGGTTCAGTATCTGCAACTTGTACTTCAAGTACGGTATCATCAATCTTGATTGTACCTCGAGGAAACTCTACTGACTCTAGTTTACTATCACTAGGAATTGAAAGTATTCCTGCAATTCCAATAATTACAGCAGCTATTGCAATTGGAATTAAAGTCTGAGTTCTAGTAGTCACACAATTCTACGATGTTTTCCTTTTAAAATATCTTAATCAATGTAAAAAGTAGGCTCAAAAATAGATTAAACTTGAATTAATCCCTTTTCTACAAGATATTTTATTCCTTTGATAAAGTCATCTTCATGAATTAAATCATCAGCCCACCAACTTGCATTGTTTTTAACCCATGAAGGGACACTTTTGTCCATCCATGATGCAGGATATGGAAGATCTGGGATATGAACTATTTTCTCTTTGATCAGATATTGAATGCCTTGAGTGAATGCAATATCATCAATTTGTCCGTTTGCCCACCAGCCTGCATTGTTTTTAATCCATTCAGGAATTACTTTGGGTTCAGGGGAGGGATCTCGGTTAAGTGCCAAATTAATTTTCAAGGTGTTTTTAGAAGTAAATTGGGATTGAATGTTTTCACTGCCTGTCATAATACTAAAAGAGGTAATTTCTGTAGGAATTGACTGAAACATAATTTCATGCACTTCAATTACAACATCATGTAGTTGTCCCTCCACAATCATAATTGGGATAGATACTGAGCCAGTAGTAGAATGAATTAACGAAGTAGGTCCAAAAACATAAACTTCATTTTTTGATACAGTGATCTTATAGTCAATGTGTTCTTGAATACTTTTGTTAGGATTTATGAAATCAAAATTTAATAAAATATTTCGTCCAGATTCATCAGGATTAGAGTGTACAGTAGATTGTTCATAGGTAAATGTGGTCTTTGCAGCACCATTTTTTTCACCATACATTGCTAGAATAGTATAGATTCCAGAAGTTTTCATTAAAGAGTCATCTGCAATTATTTCAGTTTGAAATTTTTTGTTAGAATCAGCAATTAATTTATCAATAGAAATTATATTTCCGTTAGGTGCAATAGCCATTAAACTAACCTCGTGTCCAAAAAGAACCTCATCCACATCACCAGTCACATAAATTGTATCTCCTTCGGAATAGTTTGTTTTATCAGTGTTAACAGTAAAGAAACCAATATCTTGA
Organism: Nitrososphaerota archaeon; assembly: GCA_032125915.1. GTDB lineage: Archaea > Thermoproteota > Nitrososphaeria > Nitrososphaerales > Nitrosopumilaceae > Nitrosomaritimum. The sequence continues at coordinate 5,599 of JAQBBT010000031.1, read as the reverse complement.
CCATATGCAGATTGTAGTGAAATACTCAAAACTAGTGATAATAAAACAAAGTATAAAATTTTCAAGCACAATTAACAAATATTCAGATCATATAACAATAAGCAACTGTCATACAGAGTTGTTACAGATTTTATAAAATAGTTAACTCCATCAGGATAAAATTGCTTTAATAAAATTTAATTTTTTCAGAAATTTTAATTATTTTTTTATTTTCTTTTACACCAACAATTTGAACTACATGAGGATGGTTCGGAGATATTAGTTTCAATATCTCGAATTTTTTTCTTTTCATACATAAGGAAAATTACTAGTGGCGGAATTTATCTTCAAATCTGTTTTATTTTGAACATACAACTAGGCTCAATTGTAGACTAGGTTTGGAGTTGTGGAATTAGTTGATTTTGAATTTCATCAACAATTGAGACTTGTCTAGTGGATTCAAAGGGTATTGGAATACTTTGTCCCAATAATTCAAAATAAGCAGTGCCGCTAACACCAATATCTATCACACCCTCTGTGTTAATGATTGATTCTATGGCGGGGCTAAAATTATCTTTTTGAAGATTTTGCAAAATTAGTATCTCTTTTGTATCTCCAGGGTTTATTGTAGTGTTAATTTCACTAGATCCTTTTCCAATTGGAATGCCATTAATTGATAGATCATATGACAATTCAGGAATGTATACAGGTAATAGACCATTATTACTTAATCCAAAAACAAGCTCAAGATTAATTCCCGCAACCACATTTAACGCAGCTTCAATCCAATTTCCAGATAAAACATCAATGCCTAACTGTAAAAGAGTGGGCCAAGATAAATTCTCCAATTCAATACCAATTGAGGAGACATCACTTAAGGACACATGAATTTGAGTATACGAATATGCAATTAATCCAAAAATAAGTACAACTATGATTATGCCAATAGATACAGAGATAATTATTGCCTTTTTCAACAGTCTACGAAAAATTTTATAAAAATTAAGTGTACTGTATTAATAAAAAAAGAAACCAAGCTCAATCAAAGGGGCAATAGTAGAGCAGACCTGATTTCTAAAATAACTTCAAATATATTGTATTTATCAAAATCCCCAAATGTATATCAATTTCTAAAAAATCCTAAAAAAGAAAGAAAATAGAATTGCCCAAATCAACAGTCAAAAAATACAGACCCAAATTTTATTCGGATTCACATTTTAGTAATTATAAACTAGAATTGACAGTATTGTTGGGAGTTAAGATGACAGATCAAGTATGGGTTGTGCCAAAAATTAGTAAACTTCAACTTCGATGATCTTCAGAGATTTCCTCAACAACTGAGATAAACTCAACATATTACAAAATAACATGACCAAAATCAATGGATTTTAAGGAATTTTTGTTCATTTGAACAACCTCTGTTTCTTATTGCTAAAAACTAATTTTGGTCATGGCAATTACCATACACATGATAAATAAGATCCGAGAAGAAAGACCTCAAAGAAAAGAAGTCGCAGATTTTAAAGAAAAATAAAATTAAAAAATATCAACATATCGCAGACAAGTCATCTATTGTAGAAATTAATCTGTTTGTGAAATATGAAATTTAATTTGTTATTTGGTCTTAACAAATTTTTTTATTTTGTTAAGATTGACCACGTTTGATTCATGAAACATTACCAGAGTTTCTGCCAATGAGTCAGGCAAGACTTCTTTAAGATGGCCAACCAAATCATTGCCTCCAGATATCATATTGTCGATTAGTTCTTCAATGTCATTTTTCTTCTCAGCCATAATTTCTAATACACCAACTAGTATTCAATTGATCCTATTTCAAGTAAAACCAAGTTCAAATTATATCATAAATGGTAATTCACGCAAGGCCTAGAGGGGGCTAAAATAGAGCTCTTGACGTGAACTTCCTAATTATACATTGTTTTGAAAATTACTTAAAAAAATGCTTGTTCAAAATTAACAACAATTATTCAAATAATTTTTTGACACTAAAATATTGATTTTTTAAAATCACTCAATGAAGATAACGTGTTTTTTGTTTCATGGCCAATATCATGAATGGTAGTACCATTGTATTTTTTATCAAGATATCTTCCTGCAATAATCATTGGTCCTCCAATGGCACAAGTTACACCAGTAGGTTCTGGCACCCAAAGCATAAGAAATCCAACTTTTTGGAGTTTTTTCCCAGGTGCAGAGGCTTTTTGAAGACAGCCAAGAGATTTTGAGGTAGAACCATGGTCAAACTTTGCAACATCAGAATAAAGACTGGCCCTTCTATGTGTCGTTGCGTGAATTTTACGTAATTTTTCTAGTCGCGCCTTTAAGGGGTCCACCATACAATAGATGGTTTAGGAAAAATTAGTTAAGATTCAAAGATCAAAACAGGACACCCCCAAGTCAATTCCAAATAGCTAGATTTTACACTAAGAATTCAATTATACTAGATAGGCAGTAAAAATACGATATTGGAAAAAGACACCAAAAGATTAGAGTCAATTAAAGCAGCTCATCAATTAGAGAGAACCAATTTCAGCACTCGAATGGAAGATTATTTGGAGATCATAGCAGAGTTAGTAGAACTCAAAGGATATGCAACTACTTTGGATATTTCCCGATACATGCAGGTAAGTGCCCCAAGTGTTACTAAAATGCTTCAAAGATTAGATGAGAGTGGATTTTTAGAATATGAAAAATATCATGGAATTAATCTAACTAAGAAAGGGACCCAAGTTGCAGAAGGTATTCGTCAGAAACATGGGATTTTACTAGAGTTTTTTGAAATTCTTGGAGTAGGATATGAAACTGCAAACCAAGATGCAGAAGGAGTAGAACATCACCTAAATCCAAAAACCATAAAACAGTTACGAAAATTCATAACATTTCTAAAATCAAATCCAAAAATTTTAGAGAATTTTAAAAATCTTTAAGATAAATATGAATTTCATTTTGCGAACTTGCAAGTTGCATTAAATTTTCTGCAACATCAGAACGCCTAGGGATTTTAATTTGGCCTTTTTTGCCTATTCTAGCTGTTGTGACATACTTGTCATTGACAAAAATATCCGCATGCATCGAAGTAAACTCTCTATTCACGGTCAATACAATGGAGGTCTTGGATTCTGAAAAAGAAAATGGTAAATCCCCAGAACTGGTGTTTGAAGATAAATCTCGCTCAACTACATCAATGTGTATGTTTAGAGATTTTTCAATATCGTTAATGTTTGATCCACCCCGTCCTATAATTGAGGGAATGGTCTGCTTGTCAACAGAGACGCGCACTCTATTATCAGATAAAATCTCCACTTCAGATTTTGGATCATATCTTTTAAAAGTTTCTCTAATCTTATCTTCGGCAAGTTTTTCTATTCCAACCTTTTGAGTTTTTTTACCAATAGGAACAATGACATTTTCTTCTCCAAAAGTGTAAATTTCGTGCTCAAGTGCATTGTTTTCAAAATTTCTAATCTCAATTACAGGTCTTGCCAAGTCAGACTCTGTCATGCCAGTAGGTACTTTGACTTTGAGCTCCAATTCATAGACTTTTTTAATTTGCCCATCTTTTACAAACACTACAGTATCAAGAATATTTGGAATTATCCCAAGCTCAATTTTTCCAATGAATCTCTGGATTGCATCTAATGGAGAGTTTGCATGGACCACCCCTACCATCCCAACACCTGTCAGTCTCAAATCAGCAAACGTATGAAAGTCTTCTCTACGCCTTACTTCATCAAAAATAGTGTAATCTGGCCTTACCAATAATAGAATATCAGCAGAATTATCAAAACTGCCATCTAGTTTGCTATATTGAGTAACACCAGGATCAACTTGCAAATCTCGTGGAGATTCAAATGTTTTTACAATTTTTCCTTGACTGTGATAATAATTTGCAAGGCCAGAGGCCAAAGTACTTTTTCCGGAACCGGGAGGGCCAGAAATAACAATTCCCTCAGCCCTATCTGTAAAACGTTCCATCAATTCTGCAGAAATTGAATAATCATCCAAAGATAATTTAACAATAGGATGAACAATCGTAATTTCAAAGGATTCAGAGAAAGGAGGTGTTGTTATTGCAATCCTATAATCTTTGTATTGAACTACTGATGCGCCTGTTTTTGAAATCTCCAGAGTACTTGATTCAGAGATTTTAGTAGTTTCCAAGATTTGTTTTGAAATAAATTCCAAATCATCCCGAGTTAGAATTTCATCACTTATTTTTGCCAATACAAAAGAGCCAGGTTTTCCTTTTTTTGCAAGCGGTACAAGATTTTCTTTAAGATGAACACTCATTGTCTCTGAATCAAAATATTTTAAAAATTTGAGTTCTTCTTCTTTTAATATAGGATGTAAAAATACTGATGTAATCTCCTCAGTTTGTGCAACCAAGTGCTGAACATTATCAGAAGTGTAAAGAGTGGCTTGATTTTTCTTTGCAATGTCTTTGATGATAGAATCAATTTTTCCTTTTCCGGCCATACGAATCTCTTCTGCAGAAGGATGGGTACCCTGAATAGAGATTTCCAATTCAAAATTTTTGGATAAATCTTTAAGGTTTTTAATTTCATTTAATCCCAAAAAGCCTTGTTCTTTTTTCTGAGATGCTTGAGATTGCAATTCATCAATTACTGCTTGAGGGATTATTATCTCAGAATTGCGAATATTTCCAGACTCTACTTGAGCAGTAAACAACCCATTGATAATTACACTTGTATCAAGAACAATCTTTGACAAAACTTTCTCTAATTTTTAGAACAGTATTGGCCCTAAATTAGTTTACTTGAATCCTAAATTATGATAAAGAATCATTGATTTGTTTTAAGACATCATTAAAATCAAAGGGTTTTGAGATGTAAGATGAAGCACCTGTTTGCAAACACTGATTAATTATTTTCTGATCATCACTTGCAGTTATTAAGACGACTTTAGATTGTGGGTTTTTTTCCATAATCTCCTTTAAAACAGTAAGACCATCCTTTTTTGGCATTGCCAAATCCAGTAATAACAAGTCAGGAGATAATTTTAAAAATAAATCAACTGCCTCATCTCCATTTACGGCCTCAGCTACAACAGTGTGTTTCCCAATGGCCAAAATGTCTTTTAAAACTAGACGAATTGCATCAGAATCATCTGCAATCATAATATTTGCCATTTAGATTACATCTAAACTTGCCATATTAAAAATAATTAATCAATTATTTTTGAAGCAATATCCGAAATCTGCTTCTGAACTTCACCTAAATCATGCGATTTGACCATAGTCATTCTCATTTGTTCAATCGAGATAGAGAAAGGCTCAAAGAACCCATCAACTCGCTGTCCAGAAATAATTTTCTTTAATATAGAATCCAAAGTTTTAGCTAAATTCCCGATGGATTCTTTTCCCATCATTGGGGCTAGCCCCTTGATTTTATGCATATGTTTTTCAATTTCATTAGAATTTTTTGAGAGATCTTCATCATTTTTACAAGAATCTAAAATTGTGGCAATGCCAGATAACTCGTCGTTTATTTCTTGAGTTGCAACTTTCAGGAATTCATCAGACATGACTGTTCAAGAAATAACATCTCCTCTTTTTATACTTCATGCCTAGCTTTTCTAGGTG
>JAQBBT010000030.1:0-4263 GCA_032125915.1 Nitrososphaerota archaeon | reverse complement strand
TGGAAGAAAAATGTCAAAATTGTGATAAATTATTAGAAGATTCTATTCTTTCTCATTGTTCTTCAAAGTGTCAGTTTGAAAGCTATCTAAAATTCCAAATAAAAATCCAATAAATTATTATCCTTCCAGAAAAATAAATTTTAAATAAACATCATTGAGATTTGTGTCTAGTTTGATAAACATAATTCAGGGTAAAATTCTAAGATCGGTACATTATTTTTTTTTAGTTCAATTACTTTATCTTGTTGACTTAATTTAAAATGGAAATAGATTTTTATTCATTTTCTATGATTTTCACGCGTGTCTCAAACATACAATTGTCTACATTGCGATACCCTATTTGATTCTAAAAAAAAATTGGATGCTCATGAAATCTTTGCTCATAAAACAGAAACATCATCAAAAAAGAAAATTTTGATTTTAGGAGGGGGATTTGGGGGAATGCATGTATTAAAAGAACTTCAAAAAAAAATGGATGTTAAAAATACGATTATAACGATTGTAAGTGAGAAAAATTATTTTTTGTTTACGCCGATGTTGCCAGAAGTGGCTTCAGGAATGCTTAATCCCAGAGAAATTACAATGCCAATTAGAGAGTTCTGTACCAGTGCCAAATTTTATCAGGCTAATGTACTTTCCATAGATTTAGAACAGAAACTAGTAACAATTACAAGAAAATTTGATGGGAAGAATCATGCTTTAGAATATGATTATCTAGTGATGGCTGTAGGCAGCATCAACAATTTTTTTGGCAATAAATCAATAGAAGAAAATTCATTTACAATCAAAACTGTTGAAGATGCAATAGAATTACGCAATCAAATTCTTTTAATGATGGAGATCGCTGCACAAACAGGCAGTGTGGGGCTTCAACAAAAATTTCTCACCTTTATTGTAGTTGGCGCAGGTTTTGCTGGAGTTGAAATAATTGGAGAGATAAATCATTTTGTAAGAAAATCAGTAAAACAAGCATATCATACAATTATTGATAAGAATATCAATATGATTTTAATTTCATCTAGCAATGAAATTTTACCTGAACTTAATAAAAAGTTAGGTGAATCTGCAAGGTCATATTTAGAAAAAATGGGAATTCGAATTATAACAAATGTAAAAGCTATTGATGCTGGTGAGAGTCATGTAGAATTATCTGATGGAGAAATAATTCCATGCACCACCCTTATTTGGACTGGGGGTGTGGCTACCAATTCCATGGTTGCATCAATAATCTGTGAACATGATAACACTGGAAGAGTTTTAGTGGATAAATATCTAAGATTGAAGGAATATCCAGAAGTTTTTGCATTAGGTGATTGTGCAGCAATTCCAGACATCAATACAGGGAAATTTTATCCTCCAACAGCTCAACATGCATTACGGGAAAGCAAAATTGTTGCACAAAATATCCAAAAGATACTTGTAGATGATTCAAATTTGAAAGAGTTTTCATATCATAGTAAAGGAATGATGGCTACTATTGGAAATAAAGCAGGTGTTGCGTCCTTTATGGGCCATAGCATAACAGGAGTATCAGCATGGATAATTTGGAGAACTTATTATTTATCCCATCTTCCAACTTTCGAGTCTAAAATAAAAATTGGAATTGGTTGGGCAATCAATTTATTTTTTGGAACTGATTTGTCTCTGATTGGAGAGACAAAATCAAAAAATTTGCATGAAATAACAATTGATGATACACCATCCCTAAAAGACCAATTATTTACAGATTTGTAGCTAAATACTTGTATCTGAAACTATTTTTTAATATTATGTTAAGATATTGTTTAGGATTGATAACCCCCTGACTTTTTAATTTCTTTTTAAACTAATTAATCTCTGCAATCGGGGTTTTTATTTTGGTACGTTTTATGGCAAATGAAATGGGATTATTGTATACAAAACTATACGTTGATTTTGAACCTGATGAATGGAAACAGATTTCCTCTACGCCGGTTACTTTTGAGTCTCTCAAAGATAATGTACATCTTGAAATTATGGATACCTCCAAAAATTCATGTAATTTACAATTCAAAAAAGGTGGCAAACTACATCTCTTTAGGGTAGTGGGAAAATTCCGTCTAACTTGGGATAATGAGGACATAATTAGTTAAACAACAAAACCTGAAATAATAAAAATGGGTATATTTTCAAAAAGAAACAATGACACTGGAAAACAAAGTAAAACAAATTTTGGATAATTTTGAAGCAATACCCTCTAAGGATATTTTAGAAATTTTAAATCAAATTCAAAACCAATTTCAAAGTCAAATCACTCAAGATTATCTTAAAGGAAAATTAAAAGCAATTTCTTATACTGCCGATGAAGCTGAAAAGAAAAAACTTTGTAAAAATCTAAAACCATACTTTGACTGGTATTTACAAGGGTTATAGATACAAAAATCCCTTACTCAAATCGGTTTATTTTTGATTTGGCTATTTTGATCAATTCCAAGTCATTTTTTACTGATGCCAAATCTCCTACAAGATTTAGATAATATTCATGACCAGTGTCTTGGGCTTTTTGTATATCTATTTCATAAGTTGTAAGGGCTTTTTCTAACAACGGCATATTTTCATTTAAGGTGTTTACTAATTGAGATTCAAGAAGACTCTGTTGAATTTTTTGAGTTAAATCATTGATTTTTGGGACTTCTTTTTTTGCAGCCATTATTAAAATTCCTCCAAACATTGCAGCTGAATCTTTTATTTCTGGACTTTTATCTACTGTCTTTAGTCTTTTTTTGTAATGAGCCAAGGATCGTAAGATAATTTCATACCCTCCTTCATCTTTCAAATAAATTCCTCCTAACCAAATTTTACCAGCCAATTTCTAAGGTTTGATTTTTGTATTATTATAATTTCTGAATCCAGTTTTCAAAATTTTAGGTATTAGTAGAATTTATTCTTCTTTCTAATATAGTTGAAATCATTATAGTTTTGTAATGGATCTAAAAAATACGTATGGGATGAAACAATTAATGGCATCATGTTCAAATTGTCAAAATCCTTCTCTTTACTGTGGGAAAATAGGTTCAACGATGAGTACTCTAAATAGTAAAGCAGTCTTGTTTTGTAAAACTTGCAAGTTTGTGATATCTGTTGCAGAATACAAGAAGATCCTTTTTAGTGTGTGATTTTATAATTTTGATTATCTATCAAACATCTGAGTCTTCTTGTATTGGTATTTCTTCTCTTTCCATCAGGCGGAGTAAAATTCCTGCAGTCATTACTCCTATTCCCATCAGTCCCACAAATGTGCCTCCGTGTTTTACATAGCGTAATGATTGATCTAAACCGGGTTCATTTTGAATTAAATAAAACAATACAAATCCGCTAACAATCATGATTATTCCAGACATGATTATGATTAATTCACTTTTCATGTTAAAATCAATCTATGCGCAATTAATAAACTCGTAGTTTTATTTTTTAAAAACAAGTGCACACATTGCTATTTGTAACCAATACAGAAACCATTTTTAGTTAAACTCCTTTGGATAAGATATGAATAATTTTTATTTTTTATTAATCCTGGGAACCTTATTTTGGATTCCTCTTTTTGATCATGCATATGCAAGTACTTTTGATATTAACATGCCCACAGGTTCTGCAAGCCCTGATGCGCCATATTTTTGGCAAAATGAAAAAACAGGCGAGGCAACTGGTGATATTGAAATTGTGGTGAGTGATACGATAGTCTGGAAAAATGGAGATCAGGCGTTACATGCTATTGACTCGGGAACAAATGAAGGTGGTCCTGACGGTGTGTTTAGTGGAGGTACTTTAGGGCCAGGAGATTTTTATGCATTTACATTTTCTGAAAAAGGCCAATTCCCATATTACTGTTTTTTACATCCATGGATGACTGGAGTTGTCACTGTTACAGATGAAGGATACAAGATTGTTGCAGATATTGGAAAAGATGCTGGTGATGGCCAAACTTTGTTTAATGTTGATTACCAGTACAGTGGAATTTTATCAAATCCCACAACAAATGAAGAACAAAAATCAATTACTTTTCAAATTACAGTAGATGCTAAATCAAATGATCATAATTTATTGATGGCGTTCCCTTCTGAATTAATTGAGGGTCCTTTTGTTGTTTTTGTAAATGATAAAAAAAATCTTCGGTTTGAATATATTCCAGATGATGTGAGTACTATTGAAATAGAATTATCTGATAATTCGAGAGAAATTACTATTGTTGGAACTAAAATAGTGCCTGAATTTGGAATTTTATCTATAATTGTTTTAGGTGTTGCC
>JAQBBT010000029.1:0-6945 GCA_032125915.1 Nitrososphaerota archaeon | reverse complement strand
AGTACATCTACTGGCCTTCCTACAAGACATGGACAAGATGATTTGTTATTTGCAGTAGCAGGAAGTTTTGGGGATTTTCCAAAAATTGTATATGCCTCAGGTGACATTGAAGAAAGTTTCTATGATACGGGAAGATGCTTTAACTATGCTGATGTATATCAGGTTCCTGTAATTCACATGATGGACAAGTTTCTATCAAGCTCTGTTGTAACATGTAAAAGATTTGATCCACAAAAAATTACAATTAACAGGGGAAAACTACTAGATAAGATAGAAGGTGAGTACAAACGATTTGCTTTTACTGCTGATGGTATTTCACCACGTTCAAGATTAGGTCTAGATAACGGCATTTTCTGGAATACTGGAGATGAATCTGATGAATTTGGTCATATTTCAGAGGATCCTCAAATACGAATAAAAATGATGGATAAAAGAATGTCTAGATTAGATTTAATTTTAAAACAAGTTCCTGAAGATGAACAAATAGTTTCTTATGGTATTCATGATTACACTATAATCTCTTGGGGATCTACTAAGGGCCCAATATTAGATGCACTAGAAAAGCTAAAAAAAGAAGGAATAGATGTTGGTTTTATCCAAATAAAATTACTTCATCCTTTTCCAGAAGAAATTGTAAAATCACTGCTCAAAAATGTAAAAACCATTATTGATATTGAGGCAAATTATTCAGGTCAATTAGGAAAAATTTTCAAACAAAATGTCACAAGGGAAATTGATTATTTTATTCTCAAATATTCGGGAAGAGGTATGACAAGTACCGAAATTTATGACTCTTTGAAGAAAATAATTGAAAATAAAGCAAACAAGAGGGAGATTTTAGAACATGGCTCTTAAACTAGCTGATTACAAAACTACGGTACATAATGATTGGTGTCCTGGATGTGGTGATTTTGGAATAGTAAATGCATTACAAATGGCCTTGGCTGAAATGGGGATTGAACGTGATAAAGCTGCTATATTTTCTGGGATTGGTTGTTCTGGAAAAACTTCTCATTTTATCAATACATATGGAATTCACACACTCCATGGAAGAGTTTTGACATTTGCTCAAGGCGGAAAACTTGCAAATCCAGAGATGACGGTGGTAGCAGTAGGAGGAGACGGTGATGGACTAGGAATAGGTGCTGGTCATTTTGTTGCTGCCGGACGACGAAATATTGACATGACTTACATCATATTTGATAATGGTGTATATGGATTAACTAAAGGACAAGCTTCTCCTACATTGAAATTAGGTGAAAAAACAAAATCACTTCCTTCTCCCAACACAAATTATAATGTAAATCCAATTGGATTAGCTGTAGCAAGTGGGTTTACATTTGTAGCACGTGCATATTCCTATGATGTTAGGCATCTCAAAGATTTGATTGTACAGGCTGTTAAGCATAAGGGTCTTTCATTTCTAGATGTTTTACAACCATGTCCTACATACAATGATCTTAATACCAGAGATTGGTATGCTGGTGAAGATCTTGCTAAGGAATCTGTAGAAAGACATTCCAGAATTTACAAATTAGAAGATTCTCACTTTGATCCTGTGGTCCATTACGACGATGAAATAGACGAGAAATTAGCTCAAGCCTTGATTAAATCTCTAGAGTGGGGCAATAAAATTCCCACTGGAATATTTTACAAAAATGAAATTATTTCTCCATTTGCTACACGGTTGACAGATAAAATACCAAATTACTTGGAAAATCCTCCAGCAAAACAAAATATTTCTAAAGATGGTGTTCCTACCACCAATGTTTCAAAAATACTTGACTCCCTTAAAGTTTAGAATTCGATGACCTAAGAAGTTATAGTCTAGTTTGTTTGTAGATTATTTTGCGATTGAACATAAACGAAGCAAATAAAATTTTCAGAAAATCAATTATCAAAGGATTCTTTGAACCTAAATTGGTAAATCTTGATTTTAAAAAATCAGGAATTAAGCATCCATCAATTAATGATGATGGGTTAATGCAATCAAATTTGTTGCATATCTTTTTTGATATTGAGACCGGTTCAGATTATCCTGATGGGGATGAGTGGTTTATTGTAGAGTTCCTTTTTCCACATGATGTAAAACTTCCTGATAATTTAAAAGGAGCAGATTTTTTTACAACTATCTCTGTAGAAGATAAAAAAACTTATTGGCATCATCGTGAACTTGTTCGTTACAAATATGGCAAATCAAAAAAACTTACTGATGCATTAGAATTTTTAGAATCAAAATACAAAGAACTTCATGGGCTTTTGGAGCCATTACAAAAAGATCTTAGTTGACAGGAGTCCAAATATCTCCTCTAAATGTATATTTTTTTTCTTTTGACATTGCAAAATTCAGGCGCCATCTTACTGATTTTGGATCAAATCTGTAAATCAACTGTGAAACATCTGAGGGTAATTTTTTAGGATCCATGTGATATGGAAGTAACTCTAAAACAAAATCTATTTTCTCTATTGCATTATCATACCATTGCTTTTCTTCCGTATCTAAAACAAAGGAAATTTTTGGATTACCTAAAAAATTAATTTTTATCTTTATTGCATTTCCAGACCCTCGGCGTCTCTTCATTTCTTTAAAAACAGATTTGATTTCCTCCCATCGCTTAAATTCAAACCATCTGAAAAATTCCTCATTAAATGCAAGTGGAATATCCCAATCGAGAAAACTTACAAAATCTTCATCATCCGCTTCAATTTCTTCTTGTGAGATAGAGAATCTTGCATTAAGATAACCGTACATCACTTCAATCTCCCATGGGGATATTCCATAGTATCTAAGATTCGTTGTTAAATCATTTTCTGACACTAATCTGAAATCGTGAATTTTGTAATTAAATCTTCAAAATTTTGGCAAATTGTTAAAAATCTCGATAAAAACTAAAATTATATGGCATGAAATTTTTATCTAATCTATGAAGAAAGACTATGTCGTCAAAAGTATTGATTCTGCACCTGATGGAGCACCATATGTGGTAGTTTCATTATCCTCAATTAAAGATTTTAAGGAAGGAAATTCTCCTCCTCAAAATCCATTTGGAGGATCCAAAGTTATGGGGTTTTCTAACATGAATGATATGATGAAAGATTTAAACAAAATGCTGGCTGGTGGAGGCGGTGGATTTGGTATGCAAAGTGGGATTACTCAATTGAAACTTGAAATGCATGAATACAAAGAAATGGGTTTAGCCGTAGGGGATAAAGTCTTTCTTGAATTGACCAAAGAAGAGAATTCGGGCATTTAGATATCTTTTCTATCTCTCATGTTTTAGATTGTATTGATGTATTTCCAGAGATAGAATATGCTAATTGTGCCAATTACAAACAACATTGGTTTCCAAGCGAAAACGGGAAGACTTGGGGTTGAAAGCTTCACCTTATAATTATCAAAAATTGTTTGAACATTTTTTTTGATTTTGTCGTGCCAAATGTTGTACTCTATTTGATATTTTTTTAGAATTTCTTCTATTTCATAAACCACGGGTGTTCTCTGAGAAAACAAATGTTGGAGATAATCCCGAGAAACTTCTACTTCGGCATGAATTCCTATTAGGCCTTTTTTCAAATCTACCATTCTTACATGCATCTCCCAAGGTTTTTTCAATTTAAGATTTAGACCATTTCCAATTTGATCTGGTTGCTTGTGTTCAAATTTTACTTTTGTAAATCCTTCTGAGGTGAAAATTTGTAATAATTCTTCGAAATTTTTCTTAACGACAATATGAAGTTGTTCTAGACCTTCTTTATTGTCTACATTAATTCTATGTTTTAATCCATCTAAGAATGATACTGTTTTTGGATAACTTGTCATGTACTCCATTAACTGACCCAAAGAAAACTTCTATTTAAAGCACAAGGGGAAATTATTGTATGTTACACATTTGTCAATCCTCTAACATAGATGCATTGGTCTGGTGATATTGCCATTTCAGAAGAATTAATTTTCCTATCTGTTAATTGGGCACCTGAATCTCTTACAATTGCAAAAGGTTTTGATTCTGCCCCTTCTCCCATTTTGTGATTTGCTATAGTTGCAATATTGTCAACCACTGCCTGGAATGTAACCTTTAATGGATTTCCATCAAGATCTTTTTTTGACCTCATGTCTAAAACTGGTTCAATTCCAGCACAAGAAATTGCAACACCAGATGTACCAACCCTTGCTGGCATCAAACGACTATCCACAAGAATAACTCCAATACGGATGGAGAATTTCAAAAATACTTTTCTTCTTATTTGTTCTGCTATTAAAAATGGATTTTTTGGATATAGTATAACTCGATCTTTTTTTGCATTTGATTTATCAATCCCTCCATTTGGTGCCATAATATTATCTGCTGATGTAATAACAAAACCTGCCATTCCTCCAAAAATCTTATCTGTTTCTCTGAGAATTATTTCTGCTATTTCAGGTTTCATCTGAAACTTTTTAGATATCTCTAACCCCTTCTTTGAAACTTTGACATTGTTTATGTTTACTATTCTCCCTTGTGAATTTGAGATATATTTTGTTGAAATTACCAGAACATCCTTTTCTTGTAATTTCATCTTGTTTTTTGCTAATGTTTCTAACAATGCCTCAAAAACATCAAACATGCCATTTTTTCTTTCTGAAAGTAAAGCTGATACAGTAAGTGACATACTGTGTAATGAATTTCTTTTCTTTTTTATTGTTCTGAAAAGCTTTTAATCTGTAAAGAAGACTTTTTGGATTATGAACATCGTGGAAAAAATCCTCGCTCGTGGATCAGGTAGAGATAAAGTATCGCCTGATGATGTGATATTTGCAAATATCGATAAGGTGATGATTCATGATGTTTCCGGTCCTGGTGTGATCAAGGTATTTGACAAATTAAAAAAACAAGGAATCAATGTAGACAAATTATGGGATTCTTCAAAGGTATGGGTAGCTGAAGACCATTTTGTCCCATCTGCTGATAAAATATCTGCAGAAAATATTGTAAAATTACAAAATTTCACAAAAAATTATGGCATAGAAAAGCATTTCAAATATGGAATGGGCCAATATGGAATTTGCCATACTCTATCTCATGAGGAAGCCTTGGTTTTGCCAGGTGATGTATATGTTGGAGGTGATTCTCATACAAATACAACAGGTGCTTTAGGTGCATTTGCATGTGGTTTAGGTCATACTGATATTGCATATGTTTTATTAAATGGAAAGATTTGGTTCAAAGTTCCTGAAACTTTGTACTTTAAGCTAAACGGTAAGCTACCAGACCATGTAATGGCAAAAGACCTCATCTTAAAGATAATTGGAGATATAGGAAATGATGGAGGTGCATATAGAACAATGCAATTTGGAGGAAGTGGAATAGATGAGATGTCAGTTGAAAGTAGACTTACACTTTGTAACATGACAACAGAAGCTGGAGCCAAGAACGGTATTGTGGAGCCAGATCAAAAAGTGGTAGACTATCTCACAAAAAGAGGTGCTACTAACATCTCTCTTGTTAAAGGAGATTCTGATGCAGAATACGCAAAAGTATACGAATACGAAAGTTCAGAAGTGGAACCAACCATTGCAAAGCCATTCTCTCCAGACAACACTGTTGTTGTAAGAGAAGCTCCAAATGTTGATTTGGATAAATCCTATATTGGTTCTTGCACTGGAGCAAAATATGAAGATCTAGAAGCCGCTGCAAAAATCCTTAAAGGAAGAAAAGTAAAAATCAGAACTGAAGTTTTACCTGCTTCCATTTCTATTTACAAACGTGCAATGGAGAATGGACTTTTGAAAATATTTTTAGATGCGGGGGTAACAGTTGGACCTCCAACTTGTGGGGCTTGTTGTGGAGCTCATATGGGGGTATTGGCAAAAGACGAGATTTGTATTAGTACCACAAATAGAAATTTCCCAGGAAGGATGGGTCATGTGGAATCTCAAACTTATCTTGCATCTCCACTTGTCGCTGCTGCATCTGCTGTTACAGGTAAAATTACTGATCCGAGGGACTTGAAATGAAAGGGAATGTAATCAAATATGAGAGGGATAACATTGACACCGATGTCATAATTCCTGGGCAATACCTCAAAATCCATGATTATACTGAATTGGCTACTCATGCTATGGAGGGATTAGATCCTAATTTTCATTCTAAGGTAAAAGAAGGAGATTTTATTTTATCTGGCAAAAATTTTGGATGTGGTTCATCTCGGGAACATGCTCCAATCGCTCTTTCGCATTCAGGAATCAAGGCAGTTCTTGCTCTTTCTTTTGCAAGAATTTTTTATAGAAATGCAGTGGATGGTGCTTTTTTGTTGCCTATAGAAATTGATGAAAATGCATACCAAAATATTTCTGAAGGTGATGAAATTGATATTAATGTCAGCTTGAATGAAGTCAAAAATATTACAAAAAATCAAACATACAAAATGAAACCATTTTCAGAAATTATTGGAAAAATAATAGAATCTGGTGGTCTCTTCAAATACAAACCAAATTAGGATTAAAATGGGGAAAACACTTTTTGAAAAAATTTGGGATGCCCATGTTGTTGTAGAACAGGAACATCACCCCTCATTGATTTATGTGGATAGACATCTTGTTCATGAAGTAACTTCACCGCAAGCTTTTGATGGTTTGCGAATGAATAACAGATCTGTTAGAAGACCCGATCTAACTATTGCCACAATGGATCATAATGTTCCCACAACCGATCGAGGTTTGCCAATATTAGACCAAACATCTGCCATTCAAATCCAAACTTTAGAAAAAAATTGCAAAGATTTTGGTATTAAATTATTTGATATAAACAGCCCCAATCAAGGAATCGTACATGTTATTGGACCTCAATTGGGAATCACTCTGCCTGGCTCTACAATTGTTTGCGGTGATAGCCATACCTCAACTCATGGCGCATTTGGGGCATTGGCATTTGGAATAGGTACAAGTGATGTGGAGCATGTTTTAGC
>JAQBBT010000028.1:0-2718 GCA_032125915.1 Nitrososphaerota archaeon | reverse complement strand
CTATTTTGCCACCATCCAATTCAACTTTAATTCCGTGTGGATGGAAATTACTTGAAGTAAGGATTCTCAAAACTTTACCTTCAGTCAATCTTCCTGTTCGCTGATCTTGTTTTTGTACAATTTGTACCATTAGTCCAATTTTTATTTTATCTCTTGATGGTATAGCGTCCAATGATATGTTATACAGCTTGCAGATTCTAAATCTTTATTTTAATAAAATTTCCTAGTTTTGAGTATCACTCAAAACAAGTTACTATTGTTTGTGTTTTTGGAAGCATTCTCTGCAATAGACAGGTCTGTCTTCTTTTGGTTTGAATGGTATTTGACAATCGTTTCCACAGTCGCCACATTTTGCGTCAAACATTTCTCTTGGTCTATCATCTCTGCTAAACCTGGAACCTCTGTCATCTCTACCAGAACCTGATCTCCCGCCAAATCTAGAGCCACCTCTACTTTCGGCAGGTTTATGATTTTGGAAGCATTCTCTGCAATAAACAGGTCTGTCGTCTTTTGGCTTGAATGGTATTTGACATTCATTTCCACAGTCACCACATGTTGCAGTAAACATTTCTCTTTCTCTATCAAAAGGCATATCTTTCTAAAAATTGGTGAAATCGTGTCGTAATTAAACTGTTGGAAATTTGTTTTGCAACCAAAGTCATGATGTGATTAGTTTTCAGGGTATCTTTCATGTGACGGCTAAAGAGTTTAGTGAATTTCTCCAGAATTTTCTCACTTTTTGGCACAAATTAGCCTAAAATTGATTTGTTTTTGATTGGTCGAAAATCAAATAAACCTGTCATAGCATACTAAATAGCGATAGTAATCATGAAACAAAAAACAGCATCACGAAGCATAAAAATTCTTGTGGCAAAACTAGGTCTTGATGGACATGATAGAGGAGCTTTGGTGTTGTGTAGGGCTTTTAGAGATGCAGGGATGGAGGTAATATATTCAGGATTATTTGCAACCCCTGAAAGAATTGCACAGATAGCAGAAGATGAAGACGTTGATGCAGTTGCCATGAGTCTTCTAAATGGAGCGCATGGAACTTTATTTCCAAGAGTAGTCAAAGCCATCAAAAAGAAAGGAATCAAAGATGTCCTAATAGTTGGAGGAGGAGTAATTCCAGATGTTGATCATCAAGAACTAATCAAAGGGGGAATAGACCATGTATTTGGTCCTGGAACCACATTACCAACTATCATTGATCATATTACATTGGGTGTTTCTAAACTAAGAAAAATTTAAAGAAAAAAATTATTCCGTGGAATCAGGCCACATCATTTTTCGCATTTCTTTGCCAACCTTTTCTATTTGATGCTCATCTGTTTCTTTCATATATTTTGCAAAGGATTCTTGCCCACTTTTCTTATATTCACCAACCCATTCATCATTAAATGTTCCATCTTGAATCATGGTTAGAACTTTTTTCATGTTCTGTTTTGTCTCATCAGTCATTACCATTGGACCACGAGTTAGACCACCATACCTTGCAGTTTCACTTACACGTCGCCACATTCCATTAATTCCATATCTTTGAATCAAATCCACTATCAATTTGAGTTCGTGTAGAACTTCAAAGTATGCAATTTCTGGCTGATAACCTGCTTCTACCAGAGTTTCAAACGCGGCTTTAACCATAGAGGCAGAACCACCACACAAGTCAGCTTGTTCGCCAAACCAATCAGTTTCAACTTCCTCTTTGAAGGTTGTCTGAATTAATCCAGCTCTTGCACTGCCAATTGCTTTTGCAATTCCTAGTGTCCTATCCCAAGCTTTACCCGTAAAGTCTTTGTGTACTGCAACAATTGAAGGAGTTCCAAAGTTTTCAAGGAATGTTTCGCGTACCTTGGAGCCAGGACCTTTTGGTGCCACCATAATAATATCTACATTGTCAGGTGCAGTAATCCAATTCCAATGAATTGCAGCTGCATGAGAAAATGATAAAGCTTTTCCTTCTGAAAGATTTGGTCCAATTTCATCTTTGTAAACTTGAGATTGGATCATATCAGGTATCAACACATGAATAATGTCGGCTTGTTTGCATGCTTCGGCTACAGATAATACTTTGTGGCCATCACCTGTGGCCTTTTTCCAACTATTACCTCCTTCTTTGAGACCCACTATAACATTAAGACCTGAATCTTTCATGTTGTTTGCCTGTGCGTCACCTTGAATACCATAACCAATTACAGCAATAGTTTGATCTTTGAGAGGATCTAAACTAATTTCGTTATCTTTCCATGTTTTTGCCATGATTTTGTTCTAGTTATTGCAAATATTAACCAACACAAAATATGGTTATTTTTGATTGCTTTTCAACAAAATAATTTTAGATTAATCAAATTTTCATTCGAGTCACATGTTTTTCTTATGAATGAAATTTTTGAAGATTTTAGAGTATTTATTTTAGATTGAGATCAATGCGGTTCCAATAGTAGATAAAAAAAGAAAAATGTTAAAAAATCTAGTGGCCTTCTACCCAAATTTTGTTGGTACCTTTTTCAGTAGTTCTCCAATGTCCATCTACTGAATCTTTGATTTTGTGCATTGAAAAGATAATGCTTGGAATCAATGGTCTGTCTGATGATCTAATCGCCTCAATTCCTAGACCTTCTCCAGTTTTTTCCACTGCCATCATTACATTCAGTACATCTCCAGCTTTGAATGCAGACATTGTTTGATTTACTACAACATCCTTGTCATCATCAGCCC
>JAQBBT010000027.1:0-11589 GCA_032125915.1 Nitrososphaerota archaeon | reverse complement strand
CTGGACCTTGTGGAGTAAGAACACTCTGTTTAAGCTTAATTTTTGATATTTCCTGGGATCCAAACTCATATGTTTCAAATTTTTCCAATTCTTTACTTATGTCACCTATCTTGTTTTTAATTCTAAATACAGTAATATGAGATTTGAAGGGCTTATCAGAAGCAAATCCCAAAGGAGTTAACACATTTTCTACTTTTTTTGCCAAATCTATTAAGGCATTTCCCCCAACTTGATCTGTTCCAATCCATATAACTCTAGGAAATTTTATTTTAGGAAAGGCTCCAAGCCCTTTAAAATTTATTTTAAATGTTGAAAACTCGATTGTTTTTAGGGCTTTTTTAATTTTTTGAGATACATCATCTGAAATTTCACCTAAGAACTGAAGTGTAAAATGCAAATTTTGAGGTTCTACAGGTTTTGCCTCAATGTTAATCTGGGACTGAAATTTAGTTATTAAATTAATGGCCTCTTTATCTGAAATTTCAACAGCTACAAAAACTCGCATCATATTTTTTTTTGAAGTATCTTTATAATAATTTCCGGTAGCTTCATAGATTAGCCAAATTTTCATTTAATCATTGACGAAACTAATTGTATGCTTAACAGGCATGCCTGGAGCAGGAAAATCTACAATAGCTGATGGTCTAAAATCTAAAGGCTATGAAATTATCAATATGGGAAATGCCGTTAGAACTGAGGCTGAGAGAAGAAATCTTGAACCCTCAGGACCTAATCTAGGAAAGTTAATGCTTGAACTTCGAGAAAAAAACGGTCCGGGAGCTGTAGCAGAATTGGTAAAACCAGAAATTGAAAATTCAAAATCAAATATAATAATTATTGATGGAATTAGATCATCTCCAGAAATCGAAGTTCTCAAAAAATTTGGAAAAGTAAAATTACTTGCTATACATGCTTCAACTGATACCAGATTTGGATTCTTACAAATTAGAGGAAGATCTGATGATCCTAAAACAAAAGAAAATTTTGAAGAAAGAGATACTCGAGAACTAGGTGTGGGAATAAGTAATCCAATTGCTTTGTCTGATGATGCAATTTCAAACAACAATCTCACAAAAGAAGAATTGATTGATTTATCTATTAAAAAAATTGAAGAATGGCTAAAGTGAACATTCCTTCTCTTAAATGTAAAATTGAAATATTATGTTCAGTCAATCCATCAGAAGATCCTAGTAAGGTTAAATCTGCAATTTTAAACATATTTCCAAACTGTAAAATTAAAATTGAAAAATTTTCTATAAAAGGAGATTCTAATGATTTACATTCATTAGAAAAAATTTATGATGCGATAAATTCTATGCACTCTGAAAAAATCTATCAACGTAGACTAGAAAAAAATTTAGAAAATGACTCAACTTGGTTTTATCTTAACAAACAAGCTGCATTTGCTGAAAAAATAGCTATTTGTGAGGAGTCTGACGAATCTCCCCTAGGACCAATTAAGGTAATATTGACTTCTACTCAAATTGACAGAATTATTGACTGGTTAATCCATTACGAGAAATAAATTCAGCTTAACAATTCCAACATAGATTTTAAACTCATCTTTTAAAAATAGAAACTAATTCTGGTAAAGCAGTAGCAGAGGTAGATCTAATCGATATATCCATATCTTCTGTCATAATTGTTTCATCTGGATTTATTTCTACTAGAATAGCATTATTTTGTTTAGCATAGATTGGTAAAGTATTTGCCGGAGATACAACAAGTGATGTTCCAGCAATAATCATGATATCGCAACTATTTGCATGAGTTATTGCCTCTTCCCATACATCTTGAGGTAAGCCCTCACCAAACCAAACTACATCCGGTCTTAGAATATTTCCACATGTACATAAAGGCGGTATATCTGAAAACTCTGTCAAGATTTCATCCTTATAATTACAAACTGTACATTTGATTTTAACAACACTTCCATGTAATTCTAAAACTTTTGAGCTTCCAGCTATTTGATGAAGCCCATCAATGTTTTGAGTAAGAATTACTACTTCAGAAAAATTTTCCAATTCGGCAATCGCTTTATGTCCTAAATTTGGTTCTGCAGTAAAAATATTTTGCCTTCTTTCATTATACCACTCCCAAACCAATTTTGGATTATCATAAAATGCATCAATTGTGGCTAATTGCATTGCATTATAATTTCTCCACAATCCATCATTGCCTCTAAAGGTAGGAATTCCACTTTCTTGTGAAATTCCTGCACCTGTTACAAAAACAATTTTTTTAGCTTGCTTTAGCTGTTCTGCAATTGAATCAAACATATTATTTTATTTCAACTTCTAAAAGGTCTCTTGCAGTAATTACAGAATCATGGATTTGCTTTGCTTCTTCTAGATGTAGAGTTTCATCTTTATATCGTGCAGAAAAATGGGTGAGAATTAGATTTTTTACTTTAGCATTTTTCCCCAAGATAGCTGCTTGTTTTGCAGTAGAATGACATGTTTCTTTGGCTTTTTCCTTCAGCTCATCTAAAAATGTAGAATCAAAAACAAGATAATCACAATCCTCAAAGAATTTCTCTAATTCGTTAGTTGGCATTGTATCTCCTGAAATCCCAATTTTCTTCCCAGGTCGTTTTTCTCCTAACACCTGATCTGGTGTAATGGTTTTTCCATCAACCTCGATCTGTTCTCCGTTTTGTAATTTATTCCACAGATGACCCTCAGGAATGCCTAATAATTTTGCCTTCTCAAGATTAAATCTACCCGGTCTGTCTTTTTCGTCAAAACGATATGAAAATGCTGTGACAGAATGACTAGCTTTGCATGCGTACATAGAATAAAATTTAGAATCTAAAACTTTTCCCTCATCTACTATTGAAATCATTATTGGAAATGACAATCCAAAATTTAATACTTTAATATTTGCAGCTATAAATTCATCAATTCCTTTTGGCCCGTAAATTTCTAAAGACTCTGTTCTATGCTGCATAGTCATTGTTTGAAGAAGTCCTAAAATTCCCACACAATGATCACCATGAAGATGTGTAACAAAAATTTTCATTTTTTTATTCCACCCTAAACCAGATTTGAGATAAGAAATTTGAGATGATTCTCCAGCATCAAACATTAACACTTCTCCCTCTCTTTCAAGACAAATACACGACAACCCTCTGTTCTCTGTAGGTTGTGCTGCAGATGTTCCCAAAAAAACAAGTTTCATTTTATCAAAATTGTCCTTGTCAAGCTTTTATGCCTATAGATATCATAAGTCTTTGATGGATTCATGTTCAACTTTTTTTCAAATCCCTTTTTACACATTATCGCAATCTTTTTGCGTCTAGGAAGCATGGATACAAATTTTTTAATTAATTCTTGAGGATCTTCTGATGCTTTGGATGCTATTCCATAGGGAAGATCCGTGACAATTCCATCAAATTTGTCTTCCATTTTTGAAAATTCACTAAAATCTGCTTTGATTATTTTTGATTTGAATCCATTTACTTCCAAATTCTCCTTTGAAATTTCATACATTTTTTTATCAAAATCTAACCCAATGGCCTTTATTCCCATGGACTCTGCTTCCAGTAATGTAGTACCAGTTCCACAAAACGGATCGCATACAGTTTCTCCCTCTTTTAACCCAATCAAATTAATCATTACTCTTGCTAATTTCCAATCCAACTCATGCGGGTGTTTTCTAACTTTTTTAGGTCGTTTAGAAAAATCATCTGGTCTTGAAAAACCAAAAAAGTTTTCCTGATTTGTGAAAATTAAATAAATGATAATATCTGGATTTTGCAGGTCAACTTGAGCCTGAGAAAGCTTGGAAATCATATCTCCCATTGAGCTTTCTAGTTCTAGAATTTCAAATTGTTTTGAGGATAAATTTATGATTCTACATGCAAAAGTTTTAGCATTTTTTAAAACTTCAAAATTATCTTCTCCCAAAAATAAACCAGACATTTTACGCAAAATCTGACCTGAAATTTTCACAAAAGTTGCACGCTGTGCAATTTTATCCCAATTTATTTTTGATTGTATTATTACCAAATTTGAAATTGACTTTGATTTTGCAAATCGATCATAAGTCTTTGCAATAGCAATTATTTCATCTTTTGCAATTTCTAAATGTTCTTTAGATAATACAAAAAAACTCTCTGGCATTATTTTATTGCCTTTGCAATTGTACTTGAAATATCAACAACAGATGTTTTATTTGGTATAGTATTTGTGCTAACAATTTTAGTAACTCCCGCCTTTTTTATTTTCTTTTCTGCATCATTCATTAAAAGAGCATGTGTACAAGCAACATACACTCGTTTACATCTCTGTTTTTTTAAAAATTCCGTAGCTTTGATTATGCTTCCACCAGTACTAATCATATCATCAACTAATATGACATCTCTTCCTATTACTTTATTGAGACCTTCAGTTTTAATTTGGACTTTACCTGTTTTACGATCACGTTGCTTTTTCAAAGCAATAAACTCTGACTCAAATTTTTCAGCAAATTCTCTTGCTCTTTCTTTTCCTCCTTGATCAGGGGAAACAACTAGCGGATTTTTTAGATTTATTTTTTTGAAATATCTGGTTAGATCAAGAATGGCTGATATATTTTCAGTCTTGATTTTAAAGTATTTTAATCCAATTTTACTATGAATATCTACAACTATAATTTTGGAGGCACCTGCTCCTTGGAACAACTTTCCAAGTACCTTCATAGTTACGATTTCTCCAGGCAAGAATTCTCTATCTTGCCTTGCATATCCCAAATAAGGAATTACCACCACCACTTCAGTGGAGTAGTCTTTTGCCTTTGAGATTAGTGATAAAGCTTGAATTAGATTTGAATCCACTGGGGGATATATTGATTGAACTATGATTGTTTTACTCTTTGAAAGTTTTCCTTTTAATGTAATTTTACTTTCTCCATCTGGAAAGATTTTCACTTCTGATTTTACAAGATTAGCTTTAAGTTTTTTTGATATTTTTTTAGCTAAATCTTCTGAAGAATTTCCAGCAATAAGATTAATCAACAAATGATCGTGTAGTAATGGGATTCTTAAGTTTTAAGAAAAAGCATCTATTCTTCTCCACCACCACGACCAATATCTCCAAGACCATATTTATCAATGACTTGATTTCTGTCCTGATCCTTTTGATTAATTTCTTCATTTTCTTTCTTTTCATCACCTTGGTAAACAGTTCTAATTGGCCATGGAATTCTAATGTCATATCTTTTAAATTCTTCATACATGATCATTCTAAGATCTGTTTTTGTTTTGAATTGAGCTCCATAATCTCTAACATATACAAACATTATAAAATCTAATGCAGAATCATTAAAATCATTGAATCTAACAATAGGTTGACTAATATCTACATGAAGGTCCTTGTCACATCCACAACTTGGTTTATGTTTATCTAGATATGGACATCTATTTTGTCGAATTAGATGTCGTCCTTTTCCATCAACAATTTCTTTCATTCCCCGCTTTCCAATTTTAACAAGGATAGATGCAACTTGTTGAGGATTATTTAGATATGAAACTCCAACCTTTACTACAGCTGGTACCAATTTGTTTTCTTTAGTATAATTTACAACCTGGGCATTAACTAGATGTCTTGTAGGTATTATAGCGATAGATTCATGCAATGCATCTCTGATGTAAGTAACTCTAGGCGTGATTTTGTGCACATATCCGTTATACCCTGTATCAAGTTGTACTCGGTCTCCTTCTTGGAAAATCTTATCTTTTCTAATTAGTAAATATGCAAAATAATTTTGCATTGTCTCTTGTAAAGCCAAACCTATGCCGATTGCAAACCCACCTGTCGCAGTAGCTAACACAAACAAATCAACTCCCCACCATGCAACTACTCCTAGAATAGTTGCTACAAAAATTCCAATTGGTAAAATTTGTTTTGTTGATTTTGGTAGACCTTCTCTTTGTTTTTTTGCATAACCAGGAGGTCTTGAACTAGGAATAATTGGTTCAAAACCATGAGTTCTCTTCTCTTCTCTCCAAATGTCAATCGGATAAATTTCATCGGGCTTTGTACCTGGCTTTAATTTTCTTCCTGATTGGTTATTTCCAGTTATACAATTTTTATAATATTTTTGATATTTTGCTCTCTCTGATTTCTTCCATTCCTCAAATGGATCTTTAACTAATTTTTCATAACTACCAATTGGATTACCTTTGGTAGTGCGAAATTCTTCAAGAAATTGTAAACCTTCTTTGGTTTTGAGATGATTTTGGAATTCTTCTTCAGGTATTTCATCTACAGTTCCTTTAGGTGGCATCCATTTGTACAACTTGTGGAACATATCTCCATCATCATCTGAGAATCCTCTAAAATCAAACCATTCATCAAAATCTTTTTTTTCAAGATTTGATTTGTCTCGTTTAGTAAGCGCTATTGGAATTAGATGAGAAATAGTGTATCCTATTACCAAAATATTGAAGGTGTTGAGAATTTTGGCAAAAGTTGCTTCTGGAGATAATTCACCAGAAATTTCTACTTCCTGCTCAAAAACAGCAGATGTTTGTATGTATGCATTAGTTGAGGTGATAAGGGCAATTGCAAAAAATGGTAAAACTGCCCTACGAATAAATCTGGCCAAATGTGGTCTTGTATAGTATATCTTATGAGATTTCACCAAGCTAGAAAATTTGCTATATGCTATTGCAATGACAATCATACCCACAATCATTAGGATAAAGGCAAATTGCAAGGATTCTGATGAGGCAAACAATTGATATACGGTCTCAAATTCGCCCACTGGAATTTGTGAAATACTCTCTTCAGCCATGATTTTCTCTCTCCTGATTCATTTTATTTTCTAGAATACAAAGGTTAACCTGTTTTATCACGTCTTGTAGCAATTAAAATCAAAATTTTTGTCAATTTTTATACTTTTTCTAGCCTAAAAACTATGTAACCTTTAACAATGGTAATTAGTTATTATACAAAGTGACCCAACAAGAGACAATTTGGAATGACTCCCCTTCTCTAAAGTCATACACATTAGCAAATTTTCGTAATCTTTCACAAATACAAAATTTTTCTGAGCAGACACAATTTGAGATAGAGGTTGTAGGAAATGTTTTACCATTTAAAGCCAATAACTATGTTGTTGAACAATTAATTGATTGGAATAATATTCCAAATGATCCAATGTATGTTCTAACTTTTCCACAAAAAGGAATGCTTAAACCAGAACATTTTGAAAAAATGTCAACTATTCTAAAAAATAATTCTGATAAAAAAGAAATTGCAAATGCTGCAAATGAAATTCGTTTACAACTAAATCCACATCCAGCAGGACAAATGGAGCTAAATGTTCCTACACTAAAAGATGGAACAAAACTGTATGGCATGCAACACAAATACAAAGAAACATGTCTGTTTTTTCCAAGTCAAAGTCAAACTTGTCATGCATATTGTAGCTTTTGTTTTAGATGGCCACAATTTGTTGGAATGGATGAAATGAAATTTGCAATGAAAGAAGGAGAACAACTTGTTCAATATCTTATTGAACATCCAGAAATTACTGACGTTTTATTTACTGGTGGTGATCCAATGATAATGAAAGCCAAAATATTTTCAAAATATATTGAAACTCTAATTGATGCAAAGCTTCCAAACTTAAAGACAATTAGAATTGGAACCAAATCGCTTTCTTATTGGCCATACAAATTCCTAACAGATGATGACTCTGAACAAATGTTAGATGTTTTTAGAAATGTCACCAAAAATGGTATCCATCTTGCATTTATGGCACATTTTAATCATTTAACTGAATTATCAACTGATTCTGTAAAAAAGGCAATTAAAGAAGTAAGATCCACAGGAGCTCAGATTCGAACGCAATCCCCACTTTTGGCTCACATTAATGATGATGCAGATATGTGGGCCCAAATGTGGACAAAGCAAATTCAATTAGGATGCATTCCTTACTACATGTTTGTTGTAAGGGATACTGGTGCTCAACATTACTTTGGGGTTTCATTGACAAAAGCTCATGAAATTTTTAGAGCTGCATACAAAAAAGTCAGTGGCCTTGGAAGAACAGTAAGGGGACCTAGCATGTCAGCTACTCCTGGCAAAGTCCTAGTAGATGGTGTGGCCACAGTTATGGGAGAAAAAGTGTTTACCTTGCGTTTCTTACAAGGAAGAAATCCGGATTGGGTTCAAAGGCCATTTTTTGCAAAATACGATGAGAATGCCATATGGTTAGATGAATTAAAACCAGCCTTTGAAGAAAAATTCTTCTTTGAAGATGAATTGAATAGCATCAAAAAAACCAAAACCTATGAAGATTATCCAGAATCTTAAGTTTTACCTTACTATATTGACAAAAAATTCTTACTAACTAACATTAGTAAACTGGTTTTCTAAAAAAACTAGTTGAACGCAGATCAAGTACTACAAAAATTAAAGGATGAAGATATTTCATATGTAAATCTCTGGTTTGTTGATATTTTTGGCGAATTACACCGACTTGGAATGCCAAGTTATGCAATTGATAAACAAAGTTTTGAAAATGGATTAGAAAAATTAGATGCAAGTTCCATTGTTGGATTCAAATCTGTAAATAATTCTGATATGATTCTAAAACCAGATCCAAATTCCTTTAGAATTTTACCTAGTGATTATGATCCAGGAAATAGAAAAAATTGTATATTGTTTTGTGATCTTTATGAAGGAAATACTGTAGAAGAAACCAGATATAATCGAGATTCAAGAGGGATTGCTTTCAAAGCTTCTCAACAACTAAAGAATTTTGATATAACTCATTCCAACTGGGGTCCTGAAATTGAATTTTTTGTGTTTGATGCAATTAACGTTTATCCATCACCATATGGTGCTACCCACTCAGGTGGAGGATCGGGATATTCAATTGAATCAAAAGAATCACCATGGGCAAAAGGAAATGTTAGTACTGCAATTGATATCAAAGAAGGATATTACCCAGCTCAACCAAAAGATACACTAGAAACTTTTAGAAAAGATGTTTGTGATGACCTTTACAAAAATTTTGGAATAAAAATAGAAGCAGAACATCACGAAGTAGCAACTTCAGGACAATGTGAGATTAATCTTGTTTATGATGAAATGATTGCCATGGCTGACAATGTAGTAGCTGTAAAAAATATCGTTAAAGTCAAAGCCAAACGCAAAAATAAAGTGGCTACATTTATGCCAAAACCAATTTTTGGGGATAATGCATCTGCTATGCATACACATCAGAGTCTATGGAATGATAAAGTCAATGTGATGTATGATCCTGAGGATGATGTTGCACAAATGAGTCAAATTGCTAGATATTACGTTGGAGGTATTTTATCACATGCTTCTGCACTTTGTGCAATTACAAATCCCACAACAAATTCCTATAAACGACTAGTTCCAGGATTTGAAGCTCCAGTAAATGTTTGTTGGGGAATGGGAAATCGTTCTGCTGCAATTCGCGTTCCAATGTATCGCAGAAGTCAGGAAAAAAGTAAACGAATAGAGTATCGTGTACCTGATCCTACTGCTAACATTTACCTTCTTGAGGCTGCGTTGTTATTAGCTGGATTAGATGGAATTAAAAATAAAATTGATCCTGGAGATCCGGTTGAAGAAAATGTTTACAAATTAAGTGCAGAAAAGAAGAGAGAATACAAAATAGGATCACTTCCAGTTTCCTTAAAAGGTGCACTTGATTCTTTGAATAGTGATCAGAAATTCTTGGAAGAAGTATTTACAAAAGATTTTCTAGATAAATATTCAGAGTTAAAATACAAAGAATATGTCGCATTCGCCCAAACTCCAACTGCTTGGGAAGTCTCAATGTATGCTGATGCATAAAATTATCAATCAACCCAATTAACAAAAAACTCCAAAATCAATTTTTATTTTGAGAAAGATACTATAACATTTTTAACATGAAATTTTGTTTGCTAATTATTGAATTTTAAATATTTAGCATTATTTTTATTGCTAATTCCAGGATTTTTTGGCACTATATTTGGGCATACTGAGGATTCTGTAGGAGATTATAGATTGCAGATTGGTTGGATGAATGAGCCTGTAGTATCAGGTGAAACCAACGGAATTGAACTATTTGTAAGCCCTCTTGAACCTGGAATAGAATTTGAAGATCAAGTATTCAAAGATGGAATTCCTGGTTTAAGTAAAACTTTGAAAATGCAACTTATTCTAGAGGATCAAAAAATTACATTACCGCTAAAGGAAGATCATAATATTCCTGGGAAATACTATGCGTTTGTAAATCCAACTGTAGCAGGATTTTATCAAGCAAACATCTTAGGAAAAATTGGTGAAACAACAGTTAGTCTTTCAATGCATCCCCCCAAAGTAGATGAAAGATCATACATTGAATTTCCAGAGTCATCTGATTTGACTTTGAATCAGCTAATAGATGGACACACTGCAGTTGTTGGAGAGGTAAATGATTTGAAAGAATCGGTAGCTGTACTTGAACAATCAAATTCACAGAATAATATTGGATATGCAGGCATTGGTCTTGGAATTATAGGAATTGTCATTGCATCAATTGCCATTAGCAAAACAAAGAAAAATTAGTTCAACTTGTAATTTTATTACGTTTTCCATATAGAAAATAGAATATAACACCAACACCAATAATTCCAACTCCTACAAGTATTACTTCAATTTCAAACTGGAATGCCATATACACTGAAATCCCCACTCCGAATAATGGAAGAACTGGAAATTTTCCAATATTGACTGGAACTCTAAATTTTCGTTCAATATCAGGTTCTGTGTAACGCAAGACAATAACAGCCAAATTTACTGCAGCAAAAGTAATCACGATCGCAAAAACTGTGATGTTTGCGACAATCACAATATCTCCAATAAATGTGAAAGATATTGAAGTTATCATAATTACAATGATAGCTATCCAAGGGGTTTTTGTTTTAAAATGAATTTTTTCTAATATGGATGGAAATACTTTTTCTTTTGCCATACCATAAAAAATTCTAGAGCCTGCAACCAATGTAATCAAAACAGTATTGGTAATAGCAAAAAGAGCAATAGATGAAAGTAGAATATGTGCCTCTGGGCCTAAACCTCTTTCTGCCACTAGTGCTATTGGAGCAGCTGAAGTAGCAAGTTCTTCCCAACTTACAACTCGAACTACAGCTAAAGAAACTAGAATGTAGATTATGCCCGATATTACAACTGACAGAATTATTGCTCTCGGAAGTGTTTTTTTGGGTTTTTTTACCTCTTCAGCTACATTTGCCATATCTTCAAATCCAATAAATGCAAAAAATATCAATACAAAGGCAATAACAATTCCAGTGAAACCTGATGGACTCTCAGTATAATTTACAGGTTCTGGATTACTAATTGTAAAACCAATTATGATAATCAGTATTAATCCCGCAGCTTCAATGATTGTAAAAACGGTATTTGTCCATGATGATTCCCTAATTCCTACAAAATTTACAATTGATAGAATAACAAGTAAACCAATTGCAGCAATAATTATAGGAATGTCCAAAAATACAGCAAAATATCCGCCAAATCCTAATGCTACTGTTGCAGCAGTAATTATCGAGGTTATAGCTGTTAACCATCCTATTAC
>JAQBBT010000026.1:0-5623 GCA_032125915.1 Nitrososphaerota archaeon | reverse complement strand
GCAAAGCTAGTTAGGTTTTAATCCTAATACTCAAATGACAAAGACCATGGGAAAACTAACAAGAAATCTGAGAATTTGCGGAGAATGTGGAATTGTTTACACCTCTGTTAGCTTTGAAAAATATATTGATGAATGTCCCATTTGTCATTCCAAAAGATATGAAAAACTGTCAATAGATACTGGAAAACAATAAAGATAGCAAAAGCTTGCAAAGTTGAATTTGCTGATATAGATTTTTTAGTAGAATTAATCTCCTTGTTGTATTGTCTGAAGATCCCGAAATTGAAAAAATAAACCAAAGAAAACTTGAAGAAATGTTACGGCAGCATAATCAACCACAAATTCAGCCCGGAATTATAGATCTTGATGCATCTAATTTTGATCAAATAGTTTCTGCTGAAAATCCTACTTTAGTTGATTTTTGGGCTGAGTGGTGTGGTCCATGTAAGATGATGCATCCAATATTTGAGAGTCTATATAAAAAATATCCAAAGATAAAATTTGCAAGGGTAAATGTTGATCTAAACCAGAATATTTCGATGAAATTTGGAGTACAATCAATTCCTACCTTTATCATGTTCAAATCAGGACAAATTGTTGATAAAATGATGGGTGCAATTGGAGCACCTGGAATTCACATGATTTGTAAAAAACATTCTAAATAAGAGATGAATTTATATCAAAAATTAGAAAGGCTGTAAAAGAATTTCAAAGCTAATATGCATAAGCTGCATCACGTTTTCTTTGAATTTCTACTATTTCATTTAATACTTTAGTTTCCTCAGGGCCAAGTTTGTGTGCAAATTTGCCTAAAAGTTGTTTTGCCTCATGTGATGGAGGAAAAGAGTAAAATATATCTTCTTCAAATATTTGCCTTCCAATTGTTACATCTTGAACAGAGCATGCAACTTCTTGTCCAGATTTTGCAGAAGTTACAGTCTTCCCTTGGTGTTGTAGTTGGTGAACCTTACCAACACTTTTTCCTTCTTTATTCATAAAGGGAATTTTGTGTCGAAGTTCACCTGCATCAATTTGAATTCCAAACACGGCAGGATTATTGTTTCGAAAAACATATCCTTTTAGAAATGTAAATTTGGATATTGGAGTAAGTTCTGCAAAAATTGCGTCCTCTTCATGTGCTGTATCATCTGTAACCCAGGCATTGTAAGTATCAATTAGACTATAGATTATCTTGTCCTCAAAGATACGAATATGACTGCTCTCAGATTCCTCTTTTGCATCTGGCAGTATTTTGACATTAAATGCCAGAATTATTCCAAGATGTCTGTCATTTTCTTTTATTGCCTTTGATTCCATGACATCTCGGCGATTGACAGGTCCAATATCGGCCTTTGTTACTGGTACTTGAGAACGTCTGAGCATCTCAATTATAGCCTCAAGGGAGCCTATTGTATCACATTTTAGAATAATTCCATTAGTTTCAGTATCAACAAAGACTGATTTCATTTCTGACTCGATTAATTTAGCATATTTTTTTGCATCCTCCTCAGTTGATGCAACATACAATGTGCTTCCTGGCAATACATCCTCAAGATCTGGAGATGCTATTTTTAGTCCTGCTGCAGCATATGCTTGATCTACGGGTTTGAATTTATCTCGAGGGTCACGCATCTCATCAAGTGGCTTTGGTAAAAGAATAGCTTTTGGTTTTGTGATAACTACTGAATCTCTTTTTGCAACAACAATGTAGTCACTTTTTTTGATACTTCCATCAATCAAAATAATATTGGCTGAATGTCCTAGACCCACCTCATCATTCACTTCAAGAACTATTCCTCGTGCTTCTTTTTCTTTTTGATCTAGTCTTTTCTGCAAGTATTGTTGTGTTAATCCAATTAGTACTGCAAGTAGTTCAGGAATTCCAACTCCTGATCTTGCAGAGATTGGAACAATTGCTATTTCTGATTTAAAGTCCTTTACTCGATAAAATGCTTCAGATTGATATCCCAAAATTGAAAGCGTACCAACAACATCGTAGATCTTTTGATCAAGATCATTTTGAATGGATTGATCTTGTTCTTTAATTGCCTTTGAGATGGATTGTGTTTCAGATTTTCTCCAGCCAGATAGTTGATCACATTTGTTTAGAGCAATAACAAAGGGAACTTTTCTACTTTGTAAAATTTTCAAGCTTTCATTTGTTTGAGGTTGAAATCCTCGATTAACATCAACTACCAAGATTGCAATGTCTGCTGCGGATCCTCCTCTTGCCCTAAGGTTTGTAAATACCTCGTGGCCAGGAGTATCAATAACTAAAAGTCCTGGAACTTTAGTTTCAGATTGTTCTAATTTATCGTATAGTGGTCCACATGTTTCTTTGATAGTTTCAGTAGGGAGAAAACTAGCACCAATATGCTGAGTAATTCCACCAGCTTCTCTACCTTGAACACCAGTGCCCCTAATTCTATCGAGAAGAGATGTTTTACCAGAGTCTACATGACCTAGAACTACCACAATGGGCTGACGAATTTGCAAATCAGATCACTCAAATGCTACCCTCGATTCATGGTCAAAACTTTCTTGGGAATCAGATGCATGTATAATATTATCAGTAAATCCCAGTCCAAAATCACCACGAATTGAACCTGGTGCTGCTTCAAATGATTTTGTTGCCCCAATCATAATTCTTGTAGTTGCTATTGCATTATTTCCTTCAATAATTGCAATGACTACAGGGCCAGATGTGATAAATGATGTTAGTTCACCAAAAAATGGTTTGTCTTTGTGAATACCATAGAAGTTTTCTGCCTGTTCTTTTGTAAAGGTAAATAGTTTTAGTTTGACAAGTTTGAATCCTTTTCTTTCAAATCTTGCAATTACTTTGCCAGTAAGATTTCTAGCTACTGCGTCAGGTTTTACAATGAAAAGGGATTGTTCGGTCAACGTTTCTTTTGTTTAATTCCGCCTTTGACGTATTTTTTAGTCCACTTTAGTTTTCTTGGATCACGCTTTAGTTCAAGGGCATTTTTTTTGCATTTGGCAGAACAAAACCATAAAACTGTTCCATCGTTTTTTGCAAACATAGTACCTGATCCTTTAGCAACTGGTCTGTCACAGAAATTACAGGGTTTAACTAAAAGACTCATTCATTTCACCTATTTGATCTTCTTTGCTTCTCTTTCTGTCTCTCTTAGCATCAGGATTTCTCCCACTCTTACAGAACCTTTAACGTTTCTTGTAAGAATTCTACCGCGGTCTTTACCATCAAGAACTTTTACTCTAACTTGAATGACTTCTCCGGCAATGCCTGTTCTGCCAACAATTTGAATAATTTCAGACTGGGTTACTTCGTCAGTTGTAGCACTCATTGATCGGTCTTACCACCTTTAATTTTAGCAATTGATGATACAACTTGATCTACAATATGTTGTGCATCA
Source organism: Nitrososphaerota archaeon (assembly GCA_032125915.1). Classification (GTDB taxonomy): domain Archaea; phylum Thermoproteota; class Nitrososphaeria; order Nitrososphaerales; family Nitrosopumilaceae; genus Nitrosomaritimum. Next base: position 2,225 of record JAQBBT010000026.1, on the reverse strand, counting down.
CCAGCATCCAAAATTGCTGCAGCGGCAGAGGTAATGTCAATACCCAGAGATTTTCCTAATTCTTGTTTGCTTGGAACAAACGCATATGCTGCACCTTGTTCTTCACATAGAATTGGAAGATGTGCTACTACCTCAGGTGGTTCTACATCTTCGGCTATAACAATTAGTTTACTGGTACCACGTTCAATTGCTTTTGTGGCCTCATTGGTTCCTCTTTTAACTTTACCACTAGTAGATGCAACTCTTACTGCCTCTAGAATTGGATTAACCAAGTCCTCTGGCGTCTCAAATTTTACATAATAAGGTTTACCCATATAATATCACCTTTAGAGATTATTCTCCATTCCCATCATGCTAGTAATTGGTTTTAAAAGTGTTATCTGGAAATGATTGACTTTGTTTTTTGGAGGTATTCTGACATTAGCAAGTCTAGTTTTTCTTGGGTTTCAGCTTCTCCATAGATTCTAATTATTGGTTCTGTTCCACTTGGTCGAATCATTACCCAATTTTTTGGATTATTTGTAATTTTAATTCCATCTGTAGTATCAGAATTTGGAAACTCCTCATTGAGAGACTGAATCAATTTTTTAGCATCTTCTGAAGAGCAATGGACTTTATCTTTTGTAGTATATGACGGGGGGAGATCATTTACTTTCTGAGAGAGTGATTCTTCTGATGAGGCCAATAAATCCAACATCAAAGCAAGGGTCATACATCCATCTCTTACTTGATTGTGAGGGCCAAACATAAATCCGCCATTCTCTTCATACCCAATTATAGCATTAGTTGGCACCATCTTACGAGATACTTCTACACTTCCAACTTTGGTCCGAATCACTTGAGAGTTGAATTCATTAGCAATATTTTCAATAGTAGAGCCAGAATTCAAACAAGTAACAATTAGCGATTCCGGAGTTTTTTGCAAAATGTGTTTTGCTAAAACTAGTGCAGATTTATCTCCAGTTAGTATTTCACCTTTGTTATCACAGAAGATACTTCTGTCACCATCCCCATCAAAAGCAATTCCAAGGTCTGCATTGTTTTCCTGGACAACCTTAGAAAGAACTTGTAGGTTTTGAGGAGTTGGTTCAGAACCTCTGCCTGGAAACGATCCGTCAATTTTTTCATTTACTAAAAATATTTCACATTTAAGATTTTCACAAAAAATAGGTGCGGTAACAGCTTGTGCACCATTTCCTAAGTCTAGTACAACTTTGAATTTTTTAGATTTAATCATCTCTGTATCAATATGAGATAAAATTCCCTGAATGTAAACTTCAATAGCTTTCTTTTCAGTCCCCGTAACTCCCCATCTAGGAGAGTTTTTTATCCAATTTTTTTTAAGATAAATATCTTCAATTATTAACTCATCTTCTCGCGGAATCTCTACTCCATCTTTTGCTGCAGGTTTAATTCCATTATATTGAGGAGGATTGTGTGACGCAGTGATCATTATGCCTCCATTGTAACCTAATTTTTTTACAGCATATTCAAGACAGGGGGTTGGAACAAGTCCAGCGTTGTTACAATCTATTCCACAATAATTTAGTGCTGAGCAAATTGTCTTTGCAATAATTGGACTTGAATCTCTTCCATCATAGCCAACAAGAATAGGTCCTTCTTTGAGGTGTGTTGCAATGGATAATGTCATGTCATGAATAAATTCTAAAGTGAAATCCTCCTTGAAAACTCCACGAATTCCGTTTGTTCCAAAAAATTTTGCCATGCTTTTGTTTAATAATAGATAAATTTGTGTCTAGTGGCAAATTCGTTGCGGGAGTCGCCCAGCCTGGCCAAAGGCGTAGGGCTTAGGACCCTATCTCTCAGGAGTTCGTGGGTTCGAATCCCACCTCCCGCACTAAATCTTATTTTTCTGTGAATGATTAATAATGAGAAAACATTCACCAAACAAGTCTTGAAAAAAACAGTAGTTGGGATCACAGTAGTTGGAGAAGATAGAGAAGGAATAGTCGCAACATTTACTAATTTTATATTTTCACAAAAGGGAAATATCGAGAAGGTAAATCAAAATGTAATCAAGGGTCTTTTTGGAATGTATTTAGAAGTATCTTTTACAAAAAATATTGATGTAGAGAATTTTGATTCAGAAATTCAAAAGCTTGCAAAAAAAGAAAAAATGGATGTAAACACGCATCACGAAACAAATACTCAAAAAAATATTGCGATATTTGTAACAAAAGAATCACTTTGTCTTGAAACAATTT
>JAQBBT010000025.1:0-7025 GCA_032125915.1 Nitrososphaerota archaeon | reverse complement strand
CATTGGAGATTCAGATTTTGTTCAAGGAATTCAATTCTTGATCAAAGAAGGAATCATGAAAATTACCTCCTAACCAAATAATCTTTCATTGAATCTGCATTCAAATTAAATAAATTGGGTGTATTTGGAGAGTAGTTGATCTAGATGGTAGGCTTTGTTATTTATCCAAAACGTCATCTTCAAAAATTAATCAATAAAGGAGAATACATGGAGGCGATAGAATATGCAAAAAGTATAGAATCCAAATTTGAAGATGATTATGATTTTTGGTTTATCGTTGGAGGGATTTACTTTATTCTTGATGATGCAAAAAAAGCAATTCCGCTCTTTGAAAAATCTTTGGCGCTAAAGGATGATGTTGAAACCTTAATTATAAAAACAAATGCTCATTTATTCTTGGAACAAAAAGATGAGGCAATAGAATGCTGTAAAAGAATTATTCAGATAGAGTCTGATAATTATGAAGCTCACGGATTATTAAAAAAGTTAGAAAACATCTAGGTCAATTATTTCTCGGCACTTTTCATTTCATAGACATTTTCAAGAAGCCAATCACAAAACTTGGTAACATTTTCATCAAATTCAGTCCAAATGTGAACAGAATGAGGAAGAATATCTATTTTCCAATTTTTTGTAAATACCCTTACTCCTTCCTTATCGTCATACATGTAAGCGTCTTCAATTTGAATATCTTTTAAAATCTCCCTTGCCTTTTCTTTTATGATATTTCTGTCAATTGGAAATCTTTTCTTTTTTTGGTCAATAATTAAGCTGAGATCTCGTTTTCCGTACATTTCATACTCCTCTATTCTGCCTTCCTTTGGAAAATTAACTATCAGCTTGATGTTGTATTTTTTACCTACCTCCTTTCCAATTTCAACTATTTTGGAATACCCTATTGCTGGATTTTTCTTTAATAAAAAGCGGATTTGTGCTATATCTCTTTTCAATTGTTGCTGGAGATCTAAAACTATCTCTGAAAATATCACAATCTTCTCAATTCCTGTCTGGTTATAATCATTAATCTTTATCAGGATTGGTTTTTTTAGATGTTTGATTTAGAGTCATTATTGGCCTTACCAATGGATTATGATGGATTACGTGTAGATGATGCGTCATTACGAACTACCAATGTAAATGATTACAAAGTAACATGTATTGACTTTATCAAAGATATCGCTAATGATTATTTTGCCTGGGTTGATTATTATCAACTTGTTGAAGATGAAGATAAGCGAAGACGAGCAGGAATCAACACTACAATAGAGAGAACAAACGAATGGATTGCCAAAGTTGCACAGACAATAAAGGCAATTGATGTTGTGATGAATGACGGCATTCAAAAAATGGCAGAATCTACTGCTGGAAAACCATTTCAAATTGGTGTTTTTGTAAATGGCACATCAAGCTATACCATGACAAAACCTGGAATTATTGATGTTAATGTAAAGGCGGCTGGCAGAGAAGGGAGAAAAACAAAGCTTGGATTTCATTTTAAAAGTGACAGATTTCGAATAGAGTCTACGTGTGATGCATATTTTGATGAGACAAATTTACCTGATCAAGAATTTGAATTAATGGATATTAATCTAAAACTTCATCTAGAAAATGCAAAACAACGAGATGTCCTCTCCTTCACTGTAACTATAAGTGAAATAGAAAATGGTGTGGAACTTGACCGACGAGGACTAACTACAATTGTTCATGTAGTGTAATTTCCAGTGCAATCCTTTTTTCTTCTGCTCTTTTTTCACCTGGATATTTTAATTGTGATATCTTCTGATTCAAACTCTCATCAGTTACAATTTTTGCAATACCTGAATAGGACGAATCATTGTATTTGATGATTACAGCAGAGTTTGCTATTGCATTTTTGAACCAATCTGAATCAGGCTTGTGCCTTGAAAAGTATATTTTGTCATTGTACTTTACCCCGCGAAGAGTCACCAAATGGGATTGCTCTGTAACCCTTCCTTTTGTAATTAGGGATGCCCGAAATATACTGGCATCAATTGGCATGCTGGGGTAATTCTGTCAAGTAATTTAACCTCATTGATAGAAAATTCTGATATTTGGTATGATAAACAAATCTCAAAACATTAGATCATGTCAGTAAAACTAGAAGGAACACCCGAAAACATGATCCCAGCCGATTCTTTTACCGGAAAAAAAGTCATAGACAGGGAAGGGATAGAATATGGTAAAGTTAAGCATATACAAATTAATCCAAATACTCTGTGCGTTTGTGGAGTCACCATCCATCAAGGTTTTCGCAGAGATTACTTTCTTTCAGAAGATTATATTGACAAGTTTACTGAAAAAACACTGCTTCTTAGTAGGCCTCCAATAAGAGTAGGTATCCCAGTAATTGATACTGATAGACGTAAAATAGGAAAGGTAAAAAGTATTCATCGTCATCCTGATACAAAAGAGTTAGAATCCATTGAAGTTACTGATGGATTGGTACATTCTAAAATCATTTCAAAGTCTGAAATTTGGGGATTAGGCGAGAAAGTAATTCTTGGAATAACAAAAGATCAATTCAAGGAACTCAAATAATTCTACTAAGTTTCCTTAGTCATTCTTTTCATTAACCATGCCCATTCTGGCCTTTCTTCCTCTTCGTTATTTTTGATAATTTGCTCCATGTGAAAATTTTTGTTTTAATTTATGATATGAATTTTTAGAGTAATTGTTTTTTACAAACTGGTTTTAAAAAATCCCCATTTATGAAATATCACAGACAAAAAATCACCTAATTAATAGAAAAAGGAGATCAAACCTAGTCAGATATCGGGCAATAGTGAAAAGGACTTGATTCCGTAAATTTAATTATTCTTTTTTACATATAAAGAACACGTAGAATTTATCAGTATGATCTTGGTTGTAATTAATTTAAAGATGTATTCATGGTATTAGATGTATTTTACTACAAATCCAATACCATGTTGTGCTAGGTAGATGATTCTTTAAAAATTTCTATTTAACCCAGATGGACGATTTATCAGCAAAATCAAATGCGCTCAATTCATGGTTATTCGGATGGTTTTTTTAATTCCTCGTAATGTTTGATGGCATCTAACAGCTTTTCTTTAGTAATGGTTCCCTCTGAGATAATCTTCTGGTATAATTCAGGATAGATAAATTCCCGCTCTGAATATTCTATTATTTTGTTATAGTCTTCTTGAAAATAATGCGGAATTTCCCCTGAACCCAATGTTGATTTTACTGGAAATCCATACGCATATGCTAAAACATCGTGCCTAAGTCCCTTTGTTTTGAAGTCATTTAGTGGGAGATGGGTTTGGAGAAAATCAATTACTTCTGGTTTGTTAATTATCCACTGATGTAGCCATTTTTCATCTTCAATTTTGTGAAATCTCATTCTGTTGTAGATAAAAAATAGATCAAATCGTAAAATGTTATGTCCAATTATTTTTAATCTATCTGTTCCCATTCCTCGCTGCAAGTCTACTATAAGATCGTAGAATTTTTTTAGCATCTCTTTTTCTCCCGTCTCCCATTCTTTTAATCGAAATACGTGACCATTGTTTATTTTGTATGTGATTAGGATTACCTTGCCTTCAAAGGGAGTTAGACCGCCTCTATCAAACCTCCAAAAGAGATCTTTGTTTTCTGAATTTCTATCTAGTTTTCCTGAATCTATTTTTTCTTTGGTTTGAAAATACTCTTCTTTTGTAAATAATGGTGCAGTTTCAATATCTAAAAAAAGATCAGGCATTGATTTAATTCAATACGGATAGACGATTAATTGTTCGAAATAATAAAAATTGAGTTTTGATTAGTTTTTAATTGATTAAAATTTAGACTAAATCTTAATTATTGATTTGTTACTGTAAATGAATTCGATAAGGTAAATGAATCTCCATTAGGATTAGTAACCAACACGTCATACACATAATCTTGTTTTGATCCTGCTGTGCTTCTAGTAATCTCGATTTCGATTGTTTGTTCATCAATGAATGTTGTACTTAATACACTTGGTTTGAATTTTGCCCCTCCAAACTTTACCACTACATTTTGATCGAATCCTGTTCCAGAGATGGTTGTAGTTATTGTCTCACCCTTTATCATTGAGTTTGGATAGATTTGATTAATTGTTAGATTGGTGTTGCCTTGAGAGGATACTGTAACTGTACTTGAATTGCTATCTGATGATCCTTCGTTATCTGTGACTGTTAGAGATATGTTATAGGTTCCATCTGATGCATAAACATGGCTTGGATTTATACCGCTTTCAGAATTTCCATCTCCAAAGATCCACAAATATGTCAAGGAACCCCCATCAGGATCTACAGAGTTCGATCCATCAAAAGAAATTGCGGTATCTACTGCACCTGTGTATGGCCCACCGGCATCTGAAATTGGTGGATTGTTCTGACCGGGTATGGTACCATCTTTGTTAATTGAAATTGAATTATTGACCTTGTTTGAGCTTGAATCATATGTTACATTTGTGCCTGAAACATCATTAATTGTAAAGGTTAGTGTATTTCCTTTGGTTGTAATTGATACTTGACAGTGCCCTGAGGAATCCGTTACACAGCTAGCAATACCATTTGATCCGCCAGACCACGTGCCAAGTGCAGTTACTCCTGGTACTGCGATATTATTTTCACCAAAAATAGTTATTGTTGCTGTTCCAGTCCATCGTTTATTTCCAGAATTTGTAATTTCCAAATTTTCTAAATGTACCTTAATAGTTGGATTGACGGTAATTGTAACGGTGGCTAGGTTGCTATTGTTTACTCCATCATTGGCATAATACGTAAATGAATCAACTCCCTCAAAGTCAAAATTAGGTGAATATGAGAAACTTCCATCAGAATTATGAGTCAAGACTCCACTACTTACATCAGTAGATAGCACTAGAGTAATTGGATCTCCATTTGGATCATTATCATTTGATAAAACTCCAGGCGAGACTACGTTCAAACTACTTTGAGCTTCCACAACGTAACTATCATTAGTTGCCATCGGTGGCAAATCAGGCAAAGGTGATCCATCTAATATCTCATTAATTGCATTAAGGAGGGATGTTTCATCATAAGTATCCTGACCCAAATTCCAAATCATTATTCCGTCATACCCATTATCCAAAACATATTGTGTTTTTTGTTTAACCAAATCAATCCCATTAAAAAAATACCCATTACAAGTATTCTCAGATGGTAACGGATTACAGGCAGAAACAATTTGTTCGTATTTTATCTCACTAGTCCAACCATCAGTCCTTCCATAAAATGGAATTCCAAGCGTAAGTTTCTCTTTTGAAATTCCTAGGGTTTCATATCTTTGTAATGCTGATACTGAATCAGAAAATGTAGAGTGTTCTGCATTACTCCAGTTCATATCATATGCCATTATGTTAACCCAATCTATTGAATTTGTTGCTGATGATTTAAGCTCAACAATATCTCCATTTGCAGCAACAGTTACAATTTTTCCCAAGGGATGTAATGCATCTGCCAAATCAGATAGTAAAATATCTTGATTGTCAATTTTTATTTGATCAATTGGTGTCTCCCAGTCGATATCTATTCCATCCAAATTATTATCTAAGATAAAATTTGAAACATTTGAAACAAAATTCGCTCTTGCTATGGAATCTTGAGCCATTGCAGGAAATTCATCTGATACACCCCATCCTCCAACTGCAATAGATATTGTTACTCCTATAGCATGAGCTCTATCTCTGATTGTATTGAGGTCATTTAGATTAATTGCACTCGTATTCAAGCTACCGTCAGAGTTTGGCCAAATGTGAAAATAGATGATATTTGTCAGTTTAGTATAATCAATAGAATCGACATCTCCAGATTCCCAATACGGAAAGTATCCAACTATTTTTTTAGAAGGTACTGCTTCTGCTGTTTGAACCGTCATTGGTCCAAACTGAAATCCTGATATGCTAGTCAAAATCAAAATTCCAAAGATTATCGGTACTATTTTTTTTACTCTATACACTTATTCCTCCCTATCGCCAAAATTATCATAGGGAAAATTCCTATTAAACCTGATCAACTGTAATATTGAATTTTAACAGGCCAGTAGGCAGAAAGAATTCCAAACATTTGATTTAATATTATAACTGAATTATCTAGAATTTGTCATATCTAAATAAATGAAAATTAAAAAATTTTGAAAATTAATTAGGAATTATTTTTTTGTTGCATTCAGTACATTTTGGAATTCCTGATTCTAATGTTACATCAACATTAGATGAATTACAAACTTGACAAAGACCTTTCATGCGAAAAATGATTTTGTAGACCCTTAAATTGTTTATGGGGATCGACTACAATCAACGCTTAGCAATTTATAATTGAGATTAACGATCAAAGTGTTGTATTCTATTGAAACAAAATCCCTCTCAAAATCTTTCGGAGATGTAAGGGCTGTTGATGATATTTCATTTAGCATAGAGGATGGTGAGATCTTTGGATTTCTTGGGCCAAACGGTGCAGGAAAAAGCACTACTATGATGATTCTAACCACTTTGCTTAAACCTACATCAGGCCAAGCCTTAGTTTCAGGCTTTGATGTAAAGACTCATCCAAAACAAGTTCGCCAAAAAATAGGATATGTGCAACAGGAAAGTACGGTAGATGAGTATCTTTCAGGACGAGAGAATCTATTGCTACAAGCAAGACTAAATCACATACCAAAAGATCTAATCCACGAAAGAATTGATGAGATTTTAGATTTAATTGAATTATCTGACAAACAAAATGATGCTGTAGTTACATATTCTGGCGGAATGAGAAAACGACTTGATATTGCAGGTGGCCTTTTACACAGACCAAAAGTCTTGTTTTTGGATGAACCTACGGTTGGTCTTGATATTCAGACAAGAAGGAAAATTTGGGAATATATAAAAAAAATCCACATAGAGTTTGAAATGACGATTTTTTTATCCACACACTATATGGAAGAGGCGGATAAATTATGTGATAGAATTGGCATAATTGATGGTGGCAAGATCCAAGTAATTGACTCACCTC
>JAQBBT010000024.1:0-9908 GCA_032125915.1 Nitrososphaerota archaeon | reverse complement strand
ACCATGTCTGAGAGCATGTCAGAAGGTGGATGGAAATCAATCATTGACAAAAACGATATGAGGGTAATCAAAACAATAACTCTACCTACTGTATGGACATTCGATCAGCCCATAGATACACCATACATTTTTACCAAATTTAATTAAATTATATTAGAAAATAATTTAGCATAGTAAAAGAGAAACGAATTCCCTATACATCTGTCGGGGCAGAATCACTAAACTCTTCATCAAGTGCTTCTGAAAGAGCCAGATCCTCATATGTTTCAACTGTTGTTAATTCCTGTTCTTCAGAGTTTGTAATTTCAGGTATCTCAACTGTTGCTAGTTCTTGTCCATCGGAGTTTGTAATTTCAGGTATCTCAACTACTGGTGTTTCAACTTTTTCTTTAGATGAAGTCTCCTTTGTTGCCTTTTTAGTTTCTTTTTTAGCAACAGTCTTTTTGGTTTTCTTTTCTGCCTCTTCTGGATCCATTACTCCTGCTTCACCCAAAGCAAAAATTACTTCTTCTTCGGGATGATGAGGACTATCCACCATTCGTGCGATTCTCTTTTTGCCTGATTTCTTGAAGTATATTCTATAGGTACTTGTGTGTGCAACAACATTGCCACCGATTGGACGAGTTGGATCTCCAAAGAAAACATCAGGGGACGACATAACTTGATTTGTTGCAAGTGCGACACAGTTGTAAGTTTCTGCAATTCTAGATAATAGATGAACAAAGTGATTCAATTTTTGTTGTCTAGTTGATAATGTTCCCCTTCCCAAATATTCAGCACGGAACAATCCAACTGCAGAATCTACAATAATTAATTTAATATTGTGTTCTTTAATCAGAGGACCGACTTCTTCAAGAATTAATGTTTGATGTGCACTGTTGTATGCACGTGCAACGATGATATTATCAAGAATTTTTTGTGGGTCCATACCATTTGCATTTGCAATAGATACAATTCTTTCAGGTCTGAAAGTATTTTCAGTATCAATGTATATTGCTCCACCTTCTAATCCACCTTCTTCTTTTGATTTTTGAACTTGAACACACATTGTAAGACACAACTGTGTCTTTCCACATCCAAACTCACCATAAACTTCAGTGAGTGCTTGTGTTTCAATGCCACCGTCAAATAATGTATCTAAACAATTAGTACCAGTTGTAATTTTACCAATATCTTGTCTTCGCTTATAGATTTCACTTGCAGTTACAAAGTCTTTGGAAATTAATCCACCTTCAACTAAGTGTTCACGTGCTTTGTTAACAATATTTTCTGCAGTATCTTTTGCCATTCCGGTTATTTCTGAAATTTCTACTGGACCTCTAACAATGAGATCCATGATATTATGAACACCTGCGTCAGATAATTTTTTTGTGGATACAGGTCCCACACCTGGTAAACTGTCTAATCTTAAATCTTCCATACGGTATAGTACGGTACAGTACTTTATAAGTTTGCTGTTTTAGAAAATGATCGTAGTTGTATGGTTTAAACTAATAATGTTAGGTCTATCGTCTCTTTCTTCTTTGACCAGGTTTGTTTTGTCCTGGAAATCTGCCCAACACAAATCTTTTGTTAAAGTTGGCTTTATTTCTAATACGGGAACTTGTGCCAGTGATCTTTCGCCCTTCAACTTTAGGGGTTTGACCTCTAACTTTGCCTGCCTTTGTAAGCGAACCGTGAGTTGCCATGATTAAACATGTTACTAATGGAATTTATGTATTTGGAAATTACCAGTATTTTGCCTTGACTTTATCTAAAACTAATTCGTGTTCTTTACTTTTTCGCCTAGCATATTTTTCCATTGCACCTAGCGGAACACCGCCAAGAGTTCTTGCTAGTGCATTAAAGAAGTATCTTTGAGGACCTTTTGAACCTGTTTTAGTCATGAATTTTTGAATGCCATACTTGAAATTATGTTGCCAAGTTTTGTATAGTACACCCAATTGTGCAGGAGTCATTTCGTTTCCAATGTGGAAGAAATCCGATTTTTCTAACAATCCTATTGGAACAAATGTGAGAGCAGTGGTAGTAAACATTGAACTTGGTTGTTCCTGCTCTAATTCACTTATCAGTCTAATTGTTTCCCAAGAATCTTCTGGCGTTTCATCATTATCTAGACCCATAATCAAAGTAAAAGCTGGAATCCAATAATCTTTATTTAATGTCTTGACACCCTCTTTTACTACCCAATGCCATTCTTCAGGGGAATAAGGAGCGAGTTTTCTGTCAGCGTATTTTTCGATTAACCTTAGACTGCCCGTTTCCAATCCAGCTTGAATTCCAGTCATGTTATCTGGACCAGATTTGATAATTTTAGATAGATTAGGAATTAGTTTTTCATCTGCAATAGCACCTGCCAGTGTACCATGTGTTGGATTAGTATGCTTCACTCCTGTTGACATGATTGCTGTAAAGAGTTCCTCTAGCGCTTCACGATTTGGCTCCATACCTTTTGAAGTTCTTGGATCCATCCCATAAACAAAAATATCATCACTATGTATCCACGCAGATGTAGACCCACCTTTTTTCATATTTACTTCAATTTCTCTTACAACTTTTTCTGGAGGGTAATATCGTAATGACCTTAAAGTTACATCGCAAAATTTACAACCTCTGCCACATCCCCTCATCACCTCAACCATTCCATGCATGCTTGGTTCAATGATATCTGGAATTTCCTCAAGATCTGGCCTGTCCCAAAAATTAACAAATCTCCCATGAATTTTTTTCCCGTTTCTTTCAAATTCTTTAATATTTACTTTGAAATCACTTCGTTTTCTGAAAGGATCCATGTTTTCAAAATCACCGTTAATCAAATAGTTGAAGAACCTACCAGCATGCCCATCTATTTCTGGAGCAATCCCTCCCAGCTCTCCTTCTAAAATAGCATAAATTCCAAACTCTTCAATTTTTTCAGGATCATAATTATATTGCCAAGTACCAGATGCTCCTGAAATTACTTTAGCTTTACTTCCTGTTTTTTGTTTAGCAGCCTTTATCCTGTGATGTAATTCTGTGTTGTAAAATTCATCATATGAAATTTGTTTTCTGCCATACGTAAAGGTCATAGTTACAGGACCCATTCCAAGAGGATCCATCTCATATGTTCCAATTACTTCAGTATCAGGACCTATGAATTGTTCGATATGGTCAGGATGAGCAACAACAACCTCATCTCTCCTAAAACCATCCCTAAGCAATCCCGCTTCTAGTTTTCTTAATCCATATGGAGCAAAGTTTGCAACACCGTTTGTGTGAGGTATATAATTACAGATAAAATCAAAGAGAATTTTTGGGGTGACTTGATTTTTTAGAATTTTATACCAAAAACTGTTTTTGTCCCTATGAGGATCAATTGCAGGTGCACATCCAAAAAACGTAGCCAAAGATAAACCACGATATGGAGACATTAGAGTTCGGTCTGCTGTTAGAACAATTTTTGGAGTACCCATACCCTTCACGGCAATAATTTCGTGATTTATTTTAAACCTTGCTGGTCAAATCTAATATTTTTCCAAAATTCCAGCCTTATTTCTGTAAAAATAACCAAATTCTTTGTTAGATGAAAGACGTTCACCATCAAAAACAGTTCCATCTCTACAAACTAAATCCTCCCCAACACAACAACTTCCACAAATTCCCACACCACATTTCATCATACGCTCAAGACTTGCTTGCACAAACAATTCCTTTGAATATGCAAGTTGAACCGTTTTGTACATCATTTTTTCAGGGCCACAAGTATACACGCCATCAAATCTGCTTTGATTAACCAAATTCTCTACCATGTCAGTAACAAAGCCCCTTTCCCCATAGGATCCATCATCAGTTGTTACAATAATGTCATGGGGATTATTTTTCAATAAATTGTTAGCTAGATCTTCAAAAAATACTTCGTTTTTTGTTTTTGCACCAATCAAGAGTGTCACATTATCAGTTGGCTTGACAAAAGTCAATAATCTCATCATGGGGACAAGTCCAGTTCCTCCACCAACAAGCAAAAGTTTTCCGTGTTTTAAATCAAAGGAATTACCATATGGACCCCTTATTCCAATTTGTTGTCCTACCTTTAGATTAAACAGGCCAGTTGATGCAGGTCCATGTTTTCTAACAGTAAATGCTGCTTTTCCCGTTTCTTGAGATATCATCACACTCATAGGTAATTCGTTGATTCCCGGAATCCACACCATAGCAAATTGTCCTGGTAGAACATTTGACATTATTTCATCAGAGAACGTAAGGGTTCTAACAGTGGGGGTTTCATCAGTTACTTTCTCAATTGTACAAATTGTCGTATGGTTATGATTTCTTTGCACGTCCTACCATCTCCTCAATTTTTGAAATTCCTTTTTTTTCCATGTATTGTAATATCCCATTATTGATTTCATTGAAAACGTCAGTCCATCTATCTCCAATTGCACTTCCTACCTGAATCGCAGATGCTCCTGCTAGGAAAAATTCAACTGCATCTTCCCAAGTAGATATGCCACCACATCCAATGATAGGAATGTCATATTTTGATGAAATTTCATAAACACAACGAAGAGCAATTGGCTTAATCGGAGTTCCAGAAAGTCCGCCAAATTTATTACTTAAGATAGGTTGTTGAGTTTCCACATCAATTGCCATTGCTCTAACAGTGTTAATTGCAGTTATTGCGTCAATTCCAGAATCTATGGCCACACCCACAGTATCTAAATAATTGGCAGTGCCTAGTCCAACCTTTGCAATTATTGGAACGTTTGTAGATCTTTTTACAGCACTAACAATTTTTTTGACTAATTCTGGATCGTCTCCAACTTCTAAACCCACTTTAGCGACGTGAGGGCATGACAAATTTAATTCAAAACCAATAACTTTGCAATTGGTAAATTCCTTTATCATTAATTCAAAATCTTCTGGGATTGAACCAACTAGACTGACAATTATTGGAACGTCTTTGTTAGTCTCCATCATTTTTGCAAAATTGGGTGCCCCAGGATTTGAAAGACCTACTGCATTTATCCACCCTCCTCCATTCACGCTAAAAATAGTTGGGTTTGGATATCCCTCCCAAGGTTCTCTACTAAGAGACTTTGTGACCACTGCTCCAGCCCCAGAGCGATAAAGTCTATTAAAAACATCTAAAGAAATACCTAAAATTCCAGACGCAAGCATAACTGGACGTTCCAGATGAATTTTCCCTACTGAAGTAATTAAACTAGTTTCCACTTTGAATCATATCCATAGATTAGAATATAATAGTTGAGTCAGATCTTATCTGTTACCTTTTTTAAAGGAGACTTTGAATCAGTTATTCATGTATTCTGTAATTTTAACAGAGTTTGGAATCTCGGTTTTCAACGAAGAGAAATTTGAAAGAGCATTTCCATTTTCGGATCCAGTAAAAGATTATCTTTCTGTTAAAAATAAAGAAAGTAAATTATATGAATTAGTTAATTATCTAAGTTCGCTTCAACGAGGAGTTACAACAAATGACTCGTCGTTGGTTAACATATTAAAAAAAAATTCAGTTGATGCACAAATAATGGAAGAGGAAGAATTGGATAAAATCCAATCCTCCAAACCCCAAATAATAGTTGATTCAGGATTTGCTGAAAACATACCAGAAGTTCTCAATAAATTTAGAGAGTTTGCTATGGGATTATCATCCTCCAAAGTTACCAAAGTATCAGAAAGTCCAGATCTACATATTATTCAAGCAATTAATTCACTTGATGAAATTGATAAAATTGCAAATGCACTTAGCTCAAGGTTGAGAGAATGGTACGGATTACATTTCCCAGAATTAGAAAATGTGATTGATAGCATTAATGGTTATGCTCAAATTGTTATTGCTGGAAAACGTAGTTCTTTAACAAAAAAAATTTTTGAGGATGCAGGATTTCCTGATTCAAAAGTAGAAATGTTATCCCTAGTAGCATCGAAAAGCAGAGGGGGGGATATTTCAGAAAAAAATTTGAAAATTGTTCAATCCATGGCAAAACAAATGTTAGATCTTCATGAACTCAGAAAAAATTTAGAAGATCATGTAGAGTCAGAGATGGATATTGTGGCACCAAATATTTCAGCGATACTTGGAACAGCAGTAGGTGCAAGAATTCTTGGAAGAGCTGGAAGTTTAACAAAACTTGCATCAATGCCTGCAAGTACAGTTCAGGTAATAGGAGCAGAAAAAGCATTGTTTAGAGCTTTGAAAACAGGAGCTCAACCACCAAAACATGGAATTTTATTCCAACATACATTGGTACATGCAGCACCTAGATGGCAAAGGGGAAAAATAGCAAGAGCAATAGCAGCAAAGGCCGTAATCGCAGCAAGAGTAGATGTTTACGGAGAAGGGATTAATGAAACTCTTCTTGAAAAACTTAATGTTAGAGTAAATGAAATTGGTAAAAAATATGAAACAGCTCCAGAAAGAGAACCAAGAAGATTTGAGTCATCTAGACAAGATTACGATAGAAGAAGTGGGGGATTTTCCCCAAGAAACAGAACAGATCCTAGAAAAGAAAATAGATCTCGTAGAGAAGACAGCCCTAAACAAAATAAGAATAAAAAGAGAAAAAAGTTTGGAAGAAGGTAATCAAAGATTTTTCTGGATAAAATCAGAAGGAGTAAATAAATTAGCTACCGAAAATTTGGTGGAAGGAAATCAAGTTTACAAAGAAAAATTAATTACAAAAAAAAGAATACAATATAGACTATGGGAGCCATTTAGAAGTAAATTAGCTGCGGCAATTATGAATGGACTAGAAATATTTCCATTTCAAAATAAATCAAGTGTATTGTATCTTGGCGTATCCACTGGAACAACTATTAGTCATATTTCAGATATTGTAGGTCCCAGCGGAATTATTTTTGGTGTTGAGCATGCAAGCAGAGTAGCAAGAGATTTTTTAGATAGGGTAGCATCCTACAGAAAAAATATCATTCCAATTTTACAAGATGCTAGAAAACCTAAAGAGTATTTTTCTGTTTTCGGTAAAGTAGATGTAGTTTATGTAGATATTGCTCAGCCGGATCAAACTGAAATAGCAATTGCGAACTGCAAAATGTATTTAAAAAATAATGGTTATTTATTTTTGGTAATCAAAACCAGAAGCATAGATGTGACAAAACCACCTAAACAAATCATCGTTGAAGAGATCCAAAAAATTAAAAAAAATTTTGAGGTTTTACAAACTATCGATTTACATCCATATGATAAGGATCACGCTATGGTAATTGCCAAATTTCAAACATAGTTCTTATCAATGATTTTTTTAGTTGGTTTCCAACTTTTACGCACAAAGTTAGGCATAGTTTTTTGATTTTTGTAGTATTTCTTTACAAAATTAATTGTTTTAGTATCAGAAGGATACCCACTCCCTAAATCATGATCTTTCCTGAGACGAGCTATCGCCCTATCTCTAGTGACTTTGGCCAATATGGATGCAGCAGAAACTACAGGAAATCTAGAATCGGCATGATGATAAGATCGAATTTTTTTATTATTTGACAATCTAGAAATTTCCTTTCCAAACCGTTTAGGATTTACATCACACGAATCAACATATGATGTATCAGGATTAAGTTTTGTTATAACTTTGGCCATATATTTTGCCTCAAGTTGATTCAAACCATGCTTTGCAACACTAGTATCAATAGATTTTGGAGAAATTCTTGCAACATAATAATAATCCACTAGAGAAATTATTTTCGAGTATAGTTCTTCACGCCTTTTTGCCGTAAGTTTCTTTGAATCTTTAACTCCTAATGCAGAAAGTTTACGAATATTTTTTTTATCAATCGATACACCTGCAATAACAAGTGGTCCCAACATTGAACCTCTTCCGGCATCGTCAACACCACAAATTTGCACAGATTTTGTCAAAGACTACAAGTATTAAACCATTATACATCTAATAGAATTAGAATAATTATTGCAAATCACAAAAGATTCATTTGAAGAAATTATAGAAGGTCAAACAAAATTAATGGTTCCGAAAAAATCTATTACAGACATAGTACCTCCAAAAGAACCAGCATTTTTTAATCCCAAAGCAAGTTTAAGCAGAGACTTTTCAATTATTGCATATGGAGCTTTCTTGAAAAATTTTGAAGGGCCAAAAATTTTCCTCGAAGGATTATCAGGAATTGGGGCAAGAGGATTACGCGTAGCAAATGAATTAAAAGCAGATAATATTATCATAAATGACTTAAACCCTTCAGCTTTGGAATTAGCAAAATATTCTTCAAATTTAAATAATTTACAAAATGTGGAATTTTCTGAAGATGATATATGCCGGTTTTTCAGTAAATACTCAAAAAAAGGTAATAGAGCCTCGATTGTGGATATAGACCCATTTGGTTCACCATCTCAATTTTTTGACTGTGGCTTAAGAGCTACCATGCATGGAGGAATATTGTCCTGTACAGCCACAGATTTACAAGTATTAAATGGACTTTTTCAAAATGCCTGTAAGAGAAAATACGGAGGAGTACCAATAAGAACCGAATATGGAAATGAAATAGCAATTAGGCTAATTCTGGGTTGTCTTAGAATGGTTGCAGGCCGTTTGGGACTGGAGATTATTCCACTTTATGTTGAAAGTAATTTCCATTATTACAGAACATATGTTAAAGTAAATAAAAAACCCGACCAAGAAGAAAATTTAGGACATGTAATTCATTGTAAAAATTGTGGTCATCGAAAAATAGTTTTTGAAAAAATCAATCTTTGTGAATTATGTGGATCCCAAAACAATATTGCAGGAACATTATGGATTGGTAAAATTTTTAATAAAAAATTTGTAGAGCAAATGATTTTAAAAATTTCTGAATTAAATGTAAACAAAGCTTGTGAAAAAGCTTTAAGAAAATGTTTGGCAGAATCAGAAATGCCCGGAATTTATTTCACGTTAGATGAAATTGCATCTAAAATGAAATCATCCCCGCCTAAACTTGATGATGCAATTAATAAATTACAAAATAATGGATTCATGGCAAGTCCTACTTCATTTAATCCAACTGGTTTTAGAACAAACGCAAACATTAAGGAAATAATTACAGCATTTTCAGATTAACCAGTATATCCTAGACAAACATAATACAATTCACTACTTTGTTTTCTACTGGCGGGGGGTTTTGTGAGATTTATTCGTACAAATTTTTTCTTTATAAAATCTCTAAACTCCATAGAATATTCCCCATCAAATATCTTAAAGACTGCATTTCCTTTATGGATTAACACTTTATCCATAATTTTTGCACAATCATAATTTAATGAAATTTGTTTTGCATGATCAACTGTCCAGTTTCCAGAAACTTGAGGAGAGAGATCACAAATTACTGCGTTAACCTTTCGTCCAAAATATTCTAAAATTTCATCTAAAATTGATTCGTCTTCAATATTACCTCGTATAATATGGGCACCAGATATTTCTTCAACATAAGACAGGTCAATTCCCATCACCTTTCCTTTATTTCCCGAGATCTTGACTGCCATTTGAGTCCATCCGCCAGGAGCACAGCCCAAATCCAGCACATAAAAACCAGGTCCGATAAGACGATATGATTGATTTAGTTCTTTGAGTTTGTATGCAGATCTACTACGAAATCCTTGCTCGTGAGCTAGATTTCTATAATAATCGCGTCTTGCATCTTGTAATTTCATTTAGATTTCAACGGCTTTTTTATTTCGGCAATTACCCAATCCTCAATTAATTGACAAATTCTAGGACTTATTTCACCATCAAGTGAACACTTTTGTTCTACTGGACAAACAAGACATGGAGCATTTTCAATGGATAGAGTGCTGACGGGGGTTTTCTTTAAAATTAGTTTGTAAGTCCATCTACCTTTTTCAAGAATCTTTTCACGATATATTGTTCCCATTCTTTCTAGTTTTAATGCAAGACGTGAGCCAT
>JAQBBT010000023.1:0-3841 GCA_032125915.1 Nitrososphaerota archaeon | reverse complement strand
ATTGCAAGTGTGTGGTCTGTTGTAACGGACAGAGCAGGTAGACCAGGAATGGAAAGTACGCATAAAACAATTCAAGCATATTTGGCATCACAAAAAAATGATTTCGCAGAAGCTGAAGAACTAATGGAACAACGTTCAAGTAAAACTAACGTTGCCACCACCCAAATCAGGCTGCACTCACCTACACATAAGACTGATTTTAGAATGGTCTTGCCAGAAATTCATCCAGGGCCCTATCATCCAGTAGGAGGAAGCAACATCCCATACTTGATTTATAAAAATCTTGATTCATCAGCAATGGTACTACATAGCATATCAGACCATTCATTGAATCTCCCTTCAAAAGACCAGGTTGAAAATTATTTAAAAAATCTAGATAATTGTGTCACCAAAGAAGAAGAAGGGTTAACCTGCACAGAACCTATAACAGTTCAAATTAACAAAGCTAGAGTTACAGGATTACTATTTGGAAATAATCCACTATTGTTTTTGTCATTATCGCCACATGGAATGGAAGATATCCCAAACTATATGAAAAAAGATATTGAGCAATATGCAAAGAATAGAAATTATTCAAAACCATTGATTGTAGATACGCATAATGCGATGGGAAAAGAAATCTCAAAGGAAGATGCAGAAAACATGCTAAAGGCTGCAAAATCCTGTTTAGACACATTAATTGGAAAAGAAAATTATCCAATCGAATTTGGATATGCTAACTCTGATGACATGGATGTTTGGACTGAAGATTTAGGAATGGGTGGCCTAGGAATAATATGTCTTAAGATCAAAGATAAAAAATATTTTCTAGGATGGGCCGATGCGAACAATATGGAAAATGGAGTTAGAGAGAAAATAGTACAAAATTTTGCAGATAAAAACTATAATTTGTTAGAAATATGCACATCAGATACTCATTTTGCTCAAGTAAAGGCTCGAAACAAAAATGGATATTATCATCTAGGGCTAATAACAGGTGCAGATAAGTTATCAATATGGCTATTAGAAATTGCAAGAAATGCAGAAAGTGAAATAGGCACTGCAAAATATGAGATTCTTGAGAATCATACTGAAGTAAAAATAATGGGCCAGGGAATTTATGAAGATTATTCTAAAGCCTTAGACAACTCCCTAAAGATAACAAAGGGGTTTATGATTGGCTGTGTCTGTTTGTTTTTGACTAGCTTGTTTCTATAGTGTTCATCTCATCCAGATTCCCGTAAAATTCATCCACAAATGATGAGAATTGAAAAATTGGAACAATTGGAACACGTTCAATAAAATCAATATTATCTTGGTATAATGTGACTATTACAGGAACAGCTATAGCACCAGGCGTCTTTGAGATATAGTGTTTGGTTCTTCTAATTTGCTTTTGTACGGCCTCATTTAATGCAGAGTGGCTATATCTTTTCCAATGTTTACAATCAATTAGCATTGCCACTCCCAATCTTATTCCAATAACATCTATTTCCATACGGGGTTTTGTGAGAATAAGATTTTTTATTATTGCAAAATTTTTTGACACCAAGACTTCAGCAGTCAGTCCTTCAAAATCCCTCCAATTTAGAGCAATAGCAATCTCATCAAGAGGAAAGCCATTTTCGATAAACATTATTGCAGTTTTTAGTTTATCACCATCTTCAAAGTAGTATTTGTCTTCTTGTTTTGATCCTATACCGTTTTTAAAAAAATTCTCTAAGATTTTTTGTGATTCACCATCATCAGTTTTAGTAATTGCAGAAAAATCTTGAACAGAGATACCTCCAGGAATAATTCCAGATAATGTATTTAACGTGTTTTTGGTAAATTTCAACTGAATTTTCATGAGTTACTAAGACGATATAGGTTTTAAGAGCAAATAGCATCAGGTTATAATGAAATAAGTTTTATTAAGACCATCTCAAATTATGAACATGAAATTATTGCTAGTATTGATACTAGCTTTTATAATTACAACTTTTGGAGTTAATGAAATTTTTGCAGAGAAGAATACCTATTTTGATTCTATAAGATTTATCCAATATTTAGATGAAAATACAGCATTAGAAGAGGTAAGAAACGGGAATCTAGATATGTATTATTATAGAATTGCAGCAGATAGGCTAGAAAACTCGAAGGCTAGAGAAGGGTTGGATGTTTTTGATTCATCAGGTGGATCTTACAGCATACTTGTAAATCCTGCAGAAACGGAAAAATTCAATCCATTCTCCATCAAAGAAAATAGATTCGCATTAAATTATCTCGTTGATAGGAAATTAATCGTAAATGAACTCATGGGCGGGTATGGTGCTCCAATGATATCAAACTATGGTCCATTTGATCCAGCATACCTAACAATAATTGAACAATTAGAGGCATTCAATTTCAGATACAATCCAACTTTAGCCGAAGAGACAATTGCAAAAAATCTCATAGAAAGAGGAGCAACCAAAGTTGATGAAAAATGGCAAATAGATGGAACCCCAATTGAGATTACATTTTTTATAAGAAGCGATGATCCAGTTAGAAAATCAATTGGAGAGATTTTAGCTTCAGAATTAGAAAGAATTGGATTTACTGTGAAAAAAGATTTTGGAGATTTAAACAAAGCATTTGTTGTAGTCTATGGTTCAGACCCTGCGGATTTGAAGTGGAACTTGTACACTGAAGGTTGGAATAAATCTGCTTTTGTAAAATATGATTCTATAGGTTTAGGTCAAATGTACTCTCCATGGTTTTCAAACATGCCAGGATTTAATGTTCCTGATTATTGGAATTATCAAAATGACCACATAGATTCATTATCACAAAAGATCTATACTGGGAATTTTAGTTCATCTAAAGAAAGAGAGCAGTTAATTCAACAAGCAACTATCGAGGGAGTAAATGAGTCAGTCAGAATATTTCTGGCAAGTAAGGTGGATCAATATGTAGTAAACCAAGGAGTGTATGGAGTTGTTAATGATTTTGGTGCCGGTGTACCAAGTAGGTTTACACCAATTAATGCCCAAAGCGATAAAGATGAATTAGTGATAGGGGTAAAACAAATCTACCAAGGAGCTTGGAATCCCATAATGGGGTTTAGCGATAGTTATAGTAGGCAAATTTGGGGAATTTTATCAGATCCTGTAACCTTCCCGCACCCATTTACTGGAGAAATTTTTCCTGTTCGTGGGAATTGGGAAGTAGAGACTGCAGGTCCTGATGGAATGCTTGATCTTCCAGATGATGCCATAATATGGGATCCCATTAGTCAGGAATGGAAAAAGGTTCCCATAGATTCCCAGGCAATAAGCAAAGTCACTTTTGACTTTGAATTTAGTAATTGGCATAATGGTCAAAAAATGGACATGAATGACGTTTTGCATTCATTGTATTTTACCATTGAGTGGGGAACTCAGACAGATGAAAATGATAAAACATTTGATTCTGAATTTACTCCCAGAGCTGCACAATCGGTACAGACATTAATTGGAGTAAAACCTATTGATGAAAATACAATTGAGGTGTATGTTGATTATTGGCATTTTGATGAAGGTGAAATTGCAGATTGGGGGTCTTTGTGGAGTACTATGCCATGGGAAATAATTTCTGCAATGGAACAAGCAGTAATAGATGGTAAAGTTTCCATATCAAGATCTGGTGCCACTAGTAAAAACATCAATTGGGTTTCTTTGATAATTCCAAATGATGCAATTGTTATTCAGAATTATCTGGATGAATTCAAACAAGAAAAATATGTGCCCCCACCATTAAAACAATTAGAATCAGATTCCAAATATTTTGATAATAGGTATACTGCATCTTCTGATTGGGTTACCAAAAATAATCATGCAGTAATTAGCAATGGTCCATTTTA